>CAZKFP010000114.1:0-4923 GCA_964552085.1 uncultured Steroidobacteraceae bacterium | reverse complement strand
GCCGCCGGCTTGCGCGTGCGCTTCGGCTTCTCGGCCTTCTCCGGCGCATCGGCCTTCGCACCGGCCGAGGCCTTCGCGGCCGCCGGCGTGCGCGTGCGCTTCGGCTTCTCGGCCTTCTCTGTCGCATCGGCCTTCGCGGCCTTCGCGGGCGCTGGCTTCGCCTCCACCGCCTCCGCGGGCGCTGCCTTCGCCTTCCTGCCCGGGACGTTGATCTCGTCGATCCGGACGCGGGTCATGTGCTGGCGATGGCCGTTCTTGCGCCGGTACGTGGCCTTCTGCTTGAACTTGAAGATGATGAGCTTCGGGCCCTTCGACTCGCCGAGCACGGTGCCGCTGACCGACGCCCCGGCGACGGTCGGCGTCCCGACGGTCACGGCATCTCCGTCGCCGAGCAGCAGGACACGGTCGAAGGTGATCGACGCACCGGCATCGACCGCCAGGCGCTCGACGACGAGCTCGCTGCCAGCCTCGACGCGATACTGCTTCCCGCCGGTCGTGACGACCGCGTACATGCTTGCTCTCCTGGATCTGCTCAGGGCGTGACCGACGCGAGCGATCGCTCGTCGGCGCACACCAAAACGGGCCGAGTGATCAGCCCGCGGGACAGCAGAGTCTACCGAGCGATCGGTGGAGTGTCAACGAAGAGGAGACGCGTCCGGACGGCCCTGCGCACGCGCAGCGGCAGGTCGAGGGCAGCGACGACGTCCTCCGGCCGGCCGGCTCCGCTGGCGTCCAGCTGGAGCACCGTCCTGAGCGTGGCGATCTGCGCCTTCTCGTCCACCTCGACGACCTCGACGTCCTCGATCAACGGGCGGAGGTCGCGGTCTCCCGCGTCGCTCCTACGCTCGCTCTCGCCGCGCCGGCGCTTCCCCGCGAGCTCCCTGGCGCCGAGCAGGCGAACGACGGCGCCGCGCAGCGCGTCGGACGTCAGGCCGTCGTCCCCACCGACCTCGATCTCGTACTCGGCGCCGCGGAGCTGCGACGCGGCCGAAGGGAAGCCGTGCCACACCTCCTTCGCGTCGCGCATCTCGATCCCGTCCGGAAAGCCCTCCGCCGCGGCCTGGATGCGCTCGAGCGGCACGAGCTCGTCGAAGTACGCCTCGACGACCTCCCCGCGCAGCTCGAGCCCGAGCGGCAGGTTCGCCGCAAGCTTGATCCGAGGCCGCGGTTTGAGAGCCTTCGTGTAAGAGAGCGGCAGGCTCGCCTCGCGGAAGGCCCGCTCCAGCTCCTCGACGAGCACGGCCTGGCGCATGCGCAGCGCGGGCGCGGTGCGGCTGAAGAGAAGCTGCCAGCGCTGGCGCGGTGAAGCCTCGGACGTTCGAGTGGTCATCGCCAGCCATCGTACCGGCGATCCCCGTCGACGGCCAGAGGCGCCAAGTACGATGCGCGCGATGCCCGAGCTGCTCACCTCGATGCACCGCCACCGACAGGCGATCTTCGCCGCGCTGATGATCGTGATCGTCGCGCTCCTTCTATGGACGGCGCGCGGAGCATTGCCGGCGTTCTTCATCGCCGTGGCGCTCGCCTTCGTCCTCGACCCGGCGGTCACGCTCCTCGCGCGCCAGGGCTTGCCACGCTGGGCCGGGGTGATCGTCATGTACGCGGCGGTCGTCGCGTTCGTCTGGGCGCTCATCGCATTCGTCCTGCCGCCGATCAGCCGCCAGACGAGCGAGTTCATCGAGCATCTCCCGGAACTCGGCGCGTCGGTCGGCGACGTGGAGCGCGGGATCGAGGACTGGTACCTCGGGCTGCCGCTCCCGGCCGAGGTCCGGGTCCTGATCGACGAGCAGCTCGCGGGGAGCGGCGAGGCGTTCGCCGACCTGTTGCAGGGGCTCCTGGGTCCGACGCTGAACGCCCTCGTCCGGGTCGCGACGTTCACGCTCGGCCTCATCATCGTGCCGGTCTGGCTCTTCTTCGTGCTCAAGGACCGCGAGGGCTTCTCGCGCAGCGTCGCCGGGACGATGCCGCCGGGTTGGCGCGCCGACGCCGAGAACGTCCTCGGGCTGCTCGGTCGCGTCGGGGGTCGATGGGTCCGTGGCCAGCTGCTCCTCGGCGCCTCGATCTTCATCGCCACGACGATCGGCCTGACGGCCCTGACCTTCCTCGGCTTCGCGGAGTTCGGCCAGTTCACCCTCGTCCTCGCGCTCATCGCGGGCGTCTTGGAGTGGCTGCCGATCATCGGTCCGATCATCGCGGCGATCCCGGCGGTCCTCATCGGCCTCTCGATCGGCTTCCCCGCGGCGATCGCCGCGGTCGTCCTCTACACCGCGATCCAGCAGCTCGAGAACCATATCCTCGTCCCGAAGGTCATGGGCGGCGCCGTCGAGCTTCATCCCGCCGTCCTCATCCTCGCGCTCGTCGTCGGAGCCGCGCTCTTCGGCATCGGGGGCGCGATCCTGGCCGCGCCGACCGTGGCCGCCGGACGGGACCTCTACCGCTACGGGTTCCATCGCTTCGGCGGGCAACCGCCGGCCGAGGCGTTCGAGCTCGCGAAGCACGGATCGCGACGCGGCCAGCCGCCCCCGGATGAGCCGGCCGCCACTTCACCCCCCGAGGCGGGGGCCTCCCCGGCCTGACGGCCTGGCGTCAGAGCGTCGGCTTGTGCGAGCGCATCCGGATCGACTGCAGGATGCCCATCCCGAAGAGCAGGCTGATCAGGCTCGATCCGCCATATGTGATGAAGGGCAGGGGAATGCCGGTGACCGGCATGATCCCGATCACCATGCCCACGTTGATGAGCAGCTGGACGAGGATCATCGTCGCCAGGCCGACGGCAATCAGCATCCCGAACGCGTCGCCCGCCTGCCAGCCGATGAGCAGGACGCGCCACAGGAGGAAGCCGAAGAGCGCCAGGACGACGATCGATCCGACGAAGCCGAGGTCCTCGGCCACGACGGTGAAGATGAAGTCGGTCGACTGGACCGGGATGTAGCCGCGCTGGCTCTCCCCACCGACGGTCAGGCCACGGCCGAGCCAGCCACCGGAGCCGACGGCGTTCAGGGCCTGGACGAGCTGGTAGCAGGCGCCCTGCGGATCGGCGTACGGGTCGAGGAAGCAGAAGAGGCGCTGGCGCTGGTATTCCTGGAGCATCGAGACGACGAACGGCGCAGCGCCGAGGACGCCCGCCACGACGAGGCCCATCCAGCCGAGGCTGGCCCCGCTCATGAAGAGCATGCCGACGAGAATGCCGACGAACACGACCGCCGTGCCGAGGTCCGGCTGACGAAAGACGAGCAGCGTCGGGATCGCCATGAGCGCCCCGGCGACGAGGATCGTCGAGAGGCGGCCGATGCGCTCGCGTCGCGCGGACAGGAACGCCGCCAGCACAACGATCATGAGCACCTTGCTCACCTCGCTGAGCTGGAAGTCGAGCCCGGCCACGGTGACCGACATCTGCGCTCCGAACAGGTTCGTGCCGACGAGCATCGTGAGCGTCAGCAGTCCCAGGACGACGAGGTAGATCGGCGCGGCGAGCGTCCGCAGCCAGTTGTAGTCGACGCTCGCCGCGACGAAGAAGAGCGTGAGGCCGATCGCCGCCCAGATGAGCGTCTTCACCGTCTGCGTCATCCCCCCCGCGGCGGATGGGTCGTTGTAGCCGGCCGAGAAGCCCATGACGATGCCGACGCCGATGAGGAGCAGGACGTAGAGCAGGAGCTGCACGTCGAAGTGCCGCCACTCGCGGCCTCTGAATGTCTCAACAAAGGTTGCGGTTGCGACGCCCATCTCAGTTCGCCGTCACGAGGCTGAAGTCGTTCGGGTCGAGGCGCAGGTCCTCGTCGAGGTCGTAGTAGAGCTGAAGGAAGTACTTGACGACCTCGGCCGAGACGTTGCCGGGCACGACGGCCGAGTAGCTGAAGGTCACGACGGCGAGCTCGGCATCCGTGGCGCCGGCCGCGCTGGGCAGGTAGGCGACGAACCACGAGTGGAACGGCAGGGTGCCGTCGGGCGTCAACTCGCCGAACTCGGCGGTGCCGGTCTTGCCGGAGAGCGCCCCGGGAAGGTCGAGGTCGCGGATGTTGTACGCGTGACCCGAGGTGATCACCTCGCGCGCACCGACCCGCATCGTGTGCAGCGTTTCCGGGTCCGCGGCGAGGGTGCGGATGGCCTCGGGCTCGAACTCGCGTACGAGGGCGCCGGACGCATCGGCCTCGCCGCGCACGATCATCGGCCGCATCAGGCGTCCGCCGTTCGCGACCGCGGCGTACGCGTTCAGCACCTGCAGCGGCGTGACGGCGATGACGTTCTGGCCGATCCCCGCCTGCGCCACCTCGCCGGTGAAGACGCCGGCGCGACCCTGGCGTCGTGCCCACTCGGTGCTCGCGATGATGCCGGGCTCCTCACCCGGCAGGCGGATGCCGGAGCGCTCGCCGAAGCCGAGGTCATGCGCCCACTCGGCGAGCGGGTCCACCCCCGTCGCGATCGCCATCTGGTAGAAGAACGTGTCGGAGCTCTTCGCGAAGGCATCGACCATGGCGAGGGGGCCGAATCCCTGCCTGTTCCAGTCGTACAGGCACTCGCCCTCCGGCGCGCCCGGGATCTGGTAGCAGGCGTACGTCGGCCACTCGCGCGAGGCGGTTGTGACGCCCTCCTCCATGGCGGCGATGCCCGTCACGAGCTTGTACGTCGAGCCGGGCGGGTAGATGTCGCTGATCGCGTGGTTCCGCAGCGGCCGGTCCGGATCGGCCAGGTAGACGTTGAAGTCCTCGACGCTGATGCCCGCCGCGAACTTGTTGTTCTCGTATGCGGGAAGCGAGACCATCGCGAGGATCTCGCCGGTCTGCGGGTTCATGACGATCGTCACGCCCTGGCTGACGTCGGCCGCCTCCAGGCCCCACTCGAGCGCCTGGGCCGCGAGCCGCTGCACGCGAGCGTCGACGGTCAGCATCAGGTTCGTGCCGGGCTCCGGCTCGCGGTCGATCTCGA
>CAZKFP010000113.1:0-13984 GCA_964552085.1 uncultured Steroidobacteraceae bacterium | reverse complement strand
GTCGAGTCGACGACCTTGCCGTCGCCGAGCCGATACCCGGTCCGCGCCTGCGGCAGCAGGTACGGCGCCATGTTCATGCTCTCCATTCCGCCCGCCACGATCACCTCGGCGTCGCCGGCCCGGATGGCCGAGGAGCCGAGCATGACCGCCTTCAGGCCGGAGCCGCAGACCTTGTTGATCGTCGTCGCGCTCACGCCCTCCGGTAGACCGGCCCGCAGCGCGGCCTGCCGGGCCGGGGCCTGTCCGGCGCCGGCCTGCAGGACCTGGCCCATGATCGCCTCGTCGATGCGCTCCGGAGCGATCCCGGGGCGCTCGAGCGCGGCGCGAATCGCGACCGCGCCGAGCTCGGTCGCAGGGGTCGTCGACAGCCCGCCGCCGAACTTGCCGATCGGCGTGCGGGCCGCGGAGAGGATGAACACGTCACGCATGACGGCCATGGTAGATCAGGAGGAGGTCGATGCGGTCGCCGTGCTCTTCTCCCCTCAGCCGACGGAGCCGCCCTTCTCGTCGAACAGGTAGCCGACCTTGTCCGACCAGTTCTCGAGGACGACCCGGTTCTTCGTCTTCATCGACGGGGTCAGCTCCCCCGCCTCCTCCGACAGCAATCGCGGCAGGAGGGCGATGCGGCGCGGTCGCTCGTAGACGGCGAAGCCGTCGAGCGTCCGCTTCACCTCGGCGTCGAAGAGCTTCTGGACCGGCTTCTCCTCGACCAGCTGCTCGGGCGGCATCTCGGCCAAGCCGTTCGCCGCGGCCCACACGCCGAGCTCGTCGAAGTCGGGGGCGATGAGCGCCCCGGTGTAGGCCTGGCGGTCACCGAGGATGACGGCCTGCGCCACGAAGCGCGACGTCGACAGCGCGGCCTCCATCGGTGCCGGTGAGACGTTCTTGCCGTTACCGAGGACGATGATGTTCTTCAGCCGATCGGTGATCTTGATGCGTCCGATCTCGTCGAGCTCGCCAATGTCGCCGGTGTGGAACCAGCCATCCGGGTCGATCGCCTTGGCCGTCTCCTCGGGCTGGTTGAGGTAGCCCTGCATGACCTGCGGGCCGCGCACGAGGATCTCGCCCGTCTCCGGGTCGATCTTCACCTCGGAGCCGGGAGCCGCCCGGCCGACGGTGCCGAAGACGAAGTCGTCCGGTCGGTTGATCGAGACGAAGGGCGACGTCTCGGTCAGGCCATAGCCCTCCAGCACGAGCATGCCCATGCCGTAGAAGAACTCGCCGATCTCGCGCGCCAGCGGCGCGGAGCCCGAGACGAAGTAGCGCACGCGGCCACCGGTACGCTCGCGGATCTTGCCGAAGACGAGCTTGTCGGCGACCTTCAGCTGGAGCTTGAGCCAGAACGAGTCCGGGCGTCCCGCCAGGTGGTTCGCGTACTTCTGCGCGCCGAGCCCCGAGGCCCAGTGGAAGATCTTCTGCTTCGTGGGCGAGCCGGCCTCGACCGCCGACGAGACCCGGGCATAGACCCGCTCGTAGAGTCGCGGAACCGCTCCCATGACCGTGGGCTTGACCTCGACCATGTTCGCCGGCAGCCGCTCGATGAGCGCCTCGGCATACACGACCGCCGCGCCCTTGCCGAGCGCGACCACCTCGTCCACGATCCGGCCGTAGATGTGGCTGAGCGGCAGGAAGCTCAGGAAGACATCGGTCTCGTAGAAGTCGACGACCTGGTTGGCGGCCTCGAAATTGAAGAGCACATTGCCGTGGTTGAGCATCGCGCCCTTCGGATTGCCCGTCGTGCCCGAGGTGTGGATCACGGTGGCCAGCTGGTCGCGGTCGATCCCCAGCCAGCCGTCGCGCCAGGCGACGCGGTTGGCGGCCTCCATGTCGGCGCGTGCCATGACGTCGTCGAGGGTCAACGTGCCGGCCGGCAGCTTGCCACTGTCCTCGAGCGCGATGACGTGCTCGAGGGTCGGGCACTCCGCCCGAATCGAGTCGATCTTCGCGGCCTGCTGCGCGTTCTCGACGAAGATCGCCTTCGCCTTGACGTTGTTGATGACGAAGGCGGCCTGCCCCGGCTCCGACTGCGGATAGATCGGGCAGGTGACGGCCCCGAGGGCCAGCGAGGCGAGGTCGGCGACGGTCCACTCGGGCCGCGTCCGCGCGATGATGCAGACGGCGTCTCCATTGCCGATCCCGAGGTCCCGCAGCCCGAGCGACACCGCCGTGACCCAGTCCCACATCTGGCGATACGTCCGGCTCGTCCACTCGGCCTCGGCCTCGGCCGCCCGCTGCGACTTCGGCAGCTTCCAGCGCAGGGCCTCGCGATCGGCATGGCGCTCGGCGGACCGATGGATGAGGTCGACGACGTTGCGCGACCGCTCCTCGGGCGCGACGACGAGCGGCTCGATCTCGGGGGTCTGCATCACGCGCGGGGTCGTGGTCGTCATCGGTCTCTCCTCGTGTGGACGTTGGGCGTCATCCTGCCAGCCCCGCCCTGCGGCTCGGCTGCGGACCGGTCGATGATCAGCTCTCCCGTCGCGTGGCGTCGAGCAGGCCCTGTGCCACGATGAGCCGATGGATCTGGTTCGTTCCCTCGTAGATCTGGGCTCCCTTGGCGTCGCGCATGAGGCGCTCGACCGGGTTGTCGCGGCTATAGCCGGCGCCGCCGTAGATCTGGACGGCATCGGTCGTGACGCGCATCGCGACGTCGGATGCGTACCACTTCGCCATGCTCGACGGCGAGTTGATCGGCTGGCCGGCGTCGCGCATCCGTGCCGCGCGCCAGGTCAGCAGCCGCGCCGCGTCGACGCGAACCGCCATCTCGGCCAGCATCGCCTGGATCATCTCCTGGTCGGCGATCGCGCGGTCGAACTGCCGTCGCTGGAGCGCGTAGCGCGCGGCCAGGTCGAGCGCGTTGCGCGCGAGGCCGGTGCACGCGGCGGCGATGCTGATCCGCCCGGCTCCCAGCGCCCCGAGCGCGACCTTCAGGCCCTCCCCCTCCTCGCCCAGGCGGTTTGCCGCCGGAACCCGCGCGTCGGTGAAGATGATCTCGTAGCCGGTCGTCCCGCGGATCCCCATCTTCCGCTCCTTGCTGCCGAGCGCGAAGCCGGGCGTGTCGGACTCGACGACGAAGGCGGTGATGCCGGCCTTGCCCTTCGAGCGGTCGACGGTGGCGAAGACGATGTAGCGCGCGGCTTCGCCGGCATTCGTGATCCAGATCTTCGTGCCGGTCAGCAGGTAGTCGTCCCCGTCGCGGCGCGCGGCAAGCGACAGGGAGGCGGCGTCGGAGCCGGCCCCCGGCTCTGTCAGCGCGAAGGCGCCCAGATCGCGGCCGGCGGTCATGCCCGGCAGGAAGCGGCTCTTCTGCTCGTCACTCCCGCCGCCGTGGATGCAGAGCTGCGCGAGGACGTGGACCGAGAGGCTGACAGCCATCGCCATGTCGGCCACCGCGATCTCCTCCGCGGCGAGCGCCCAGGCGAAGGTGCCCATTCCGGCGCCGCCGTACTCCTCGGGAAACGGCAGCCCGGCCAGGCCGAGCTCACCGGCGCGCTCGAAGAGCGACCGGTCGTAGCGCTCCTCCTCGTCGCGCTCGGCGGCCCCAGGCGCGACCTCCTTCCGGGCCCAGTCGCGCACCGTGTCCCGCACGCCGCGCTCCTCCTCTGAGAGCGCGAACGGGTCGCGGGTCGGGGCGGTCTCGACGGTCATGAGCCGGTCCGCTTCCCCTGCTCGTCGTACGCGTAGAACCCGCGTCCCGTCTTCCGGCCCAGGTGGCCCGCGGTGACCATCTGGCGCAGGAGCGGAGCGGCGCGGAACTTCGGGTCACCGAAGCCGCGATACAGGACGTCCATGACGTTGAGCATCACGTCGTTGCCGATGAAGTCGCTCAGCTCGAGCGGGCCCATCGGGTGGTTGAGCCCGAGCTTCGCCCCCGTGTCGATGTCCTCGGCCGTGCCGGTCGACTCCATGAGCGCGAAGACGGCCTCGTTGATGAACGGGCCGAGCATCCGGTTCACGAGGAAGCCGGGGTAGTCCTTCGACTCGATCACCGTCTTGCCGAGCTCCTCGGCGAAGGCCCGGCAAGCGTCGTACGTCGCGTCATCGGTCTCGAGGCCGCGGATGACCTCGATCAGACCCATGACCGGTACCGGTGAGAAGAAGTGGAGGCCGATGAACTTCGCCGGGCGGTCGGTCGCCGTCGCGAGGCCGGTGATGCTGATGCTGCTCGTGTTGCTCGCGAAGATCGCGCCGGCATCGGCGCTGCGCGTCAACGCCTCCCACGTGTCGCGCTTGATCGATTCGTCCTCGAAGACGGCCTCGATCACGATCCCGTGCCCGGCCGCGCCATCGGTCCCCACGGTCGTGCTGATGCGGTCGCCGATGGCGCTCGCGGTCCGCTGATCGAGCTTCCCCTTCTCGACCTGGCGATTCAGGTTGGCGGCGATGCGTGCCGCGCCCTTCTCGGCCAGCTCCGCGGTCCGGTCCGAGAGGGTGACCTGCTTGCCGGCCGCCGCGCTGACCTGGGCGATACCGTGGCCCATCAGGCCGGCGCCGATGACGAAGACGCGTTCGATGCTCATTGGGGGAGAAGCGTACCAGCGCGCGTCTCGATTCGGCGAGCCCTCCCGCCCGCAATGGCTTCAGGCCTCGGCGGGCTCCATGCTCTCGACGACCTCGGTGACCGCCGTGGCGGCCGCGGCGATGATCGGCGCGGCGGGCGCGGCCACCGACGGCTCGAGTGCGAAGGCCGCGGCCTCCATGCGACCGAAGGCCGCGTGGACGAGCCGCACGAGCCGATCGACCTCGCGCGGCTGGCGGCCGACGAGGACGAGGGTCTTGTCGACCTGGACGGTGTGCTCGCGCAGGTGCGACGCCATGCGACCGAGGCGGAAGCCGACGTCGACCGGATAGCCGGCCCACCTGGCCTGCACCGCGAGATCGTCGTCGTCGAAGCCACCGAGCCGGCCGGCGGCGGTGTCGATGACGGCGTCGAGCCGCTCGCGGATCTCCCCGAACGATCCCTGGCCGTCGGCGTCCTCCTCGGGGAAGCCCTCGCCGACCTCGGCCGGCACCTCCGCCGGGAAGTCGGGCTCGGCCGCGCGCGCGTGCCACCAGGCCGTGTACGACCCATAGGCCCGCTGGACGTTGACGATGTGGCCGAGCGTCTGCCGCAGCGTCCACTCGGCGCCGGCGGGGCGATCGAGGTCCGCATCGGACAGCCCGGCCAGCGCACCATGGAGCTCCCATCGGGCGGCCGTCGCCTGGGCGAGCGGCCGCGAGCCCGCGGTCCGCTCGGTCCCGGCCGCCTCCAGGGCCGCGGCAACCCGACCCGCTGCCGCGTCGAGTAGCTCGGCCGTGCGGTAAAAGCCGTATCGCAGCTCGGCCCACCCGGTGGGATCGCCGCGCCACATCCAGCGTCGCGGCAGGTCGGCGTCGTCGATCGCAAGCAGCCGGTCGGCGGCGAGGCGGAGGGCCTCGCGCGCCTGCAGGAGCTCGGGCAGTGGGGGCACCGTCGGCCCTCGGGTCGTGCGCTCGAGGAGAACGTCCATGGCGACGCAGCGTACTCCTATTCCAGCAGTCGCTCGGCGGCCGTCACCGGGTCGAGCGTGCGATCCGCGACGGCCTGCACCGTCTCGTCCCAGGACGGGTCCGACTCCGCCCGTCGCGCCGCCAGGTCGGCGAGGGCGCGACGCACCTGGTGGGCGGCTCGGTCGCGGGCGGCGATCGGCTCGCGGGCCGCTGATCGATGCGCGTCGATCGCGTCGGCGAGGGGCGCGACGCCGTCGGCCGTCGTCGCCGTCGTGACCATGACCTGCGGCGGAGTGCGCTCGACACGGCCGCCGGCGGTCGAGAGCATCGCGCGCAGCTGGCGGGCGGCGCGATCGGCCCCCGGTCGGTCGCCCTTGTTCACGGCGATGATGTCGGCGACCTCGAGTAGGCCGGCCTTGATCGCCTGCACCTCGTCGCCCATCTCGGGCGCCTCGACGACGACGGTCGTCTCGGCCAGCCGCGCGACCTCGACCTCGGACTGGCCGGCGCCGACCGTCTCGATGAGCACCGGGTCGTAGCCGGCCGCGTCGAGGGCCGCCGCCGCGATCCAGGTCGTGGCGGCCAGGCCGCCGAGCTCGCCGCGCGACGCCATCGACCGCATGAAGACGTCGCGGTCGGCCGCGTGCTCCATCATCCGGATCCGATCGCCCAGGATGGCGCCGCGCGTGTACGGGGACGACGGGTCGACGGCCAGGATGCCGACCCGCCGGCCGCGCCCCCGCCACTCGGTGATGAGCGCGCTGACGAGCGTCGACTTCCCGCTCCCCGGCGGGCCGGTGATCCCGACGATGTGCGCGCCATGCCCGGCGGCGAAGAGGTCCGGCAGGAGCGTACGGACCGATGGGTCTCCGTTCTCGATCCGGGTCAGCAGGCGGGCCAGCGGGCGGCGCTCGCCGCCCGCCAGGCCGGCGACGGCATCGGTCATGAAGGCGACCGGCGCCTATACCTTATATACGTGACAGGCACGAGACCGGTCACCGCTCGCGGCTGACGTGCTCGCGGAAGTAGCGGGCGATCTGGCCGATGGAGGTGCCGGGACCGAAGATCTCGGCGACGCCCGCCTCCTTGAGCTTCGTCACGTCGGCGTCGGGGATGATGCCCCCGGCCGTCACGAGCACGTCGTCCATGCCACGCTCGCGGAGGAGCGTCACGGTCCGCGGCAGCAGCGCCATGTGGGCACCGGACAGGATCGAGAGCCCGACGACGTCGACGTCCTCCTGCTCGGCGGCGTCGGCGATCATCTCCGGCGTCTGGCGCAGGCCGGTGTAGATCACCTCGAAGCCCTCGTCGCGCAGGCCGCGGGCGAGCACCTTGGCCCCGCGGTCGTGGCCGTCGAGCCCGGGCTTGGCGATGAGGATGCGGATCGGCGTCTCGGTCATGCGAGCCCGATTCTAGCGGCCAGCCCGTCGGTCTCGGCGGCGAGCTCGGGACCGGTCGTCATCGGCCTAGGCCTTGCCGATGAGGCCCATGAACTCGGCACGAGTACGGGCGTCGCGCCGGAACGTTCCGGTCATGGACGAGGTGACCATCGTCGCCTCCTGCTTTTTCACACCACGCATCATCGTGCACAGATGGGTGGCCTCGATGACGCACGCAACGCCCTTCGGCTCCAGCCGCTCCATGAGGAAGTCGGCCACCTGGACCGTGAGCCGCTCCTGGACCTGGAGGCGCTGCGCGTACATGTCCACGATGCGTGGGATCTTCGACAGGCCGAGCACGCGGCCCTTCGGCAGGTAGCCGACGTGCGCCTTGCCGATGAACGGCAGCAGGTGGTGCTCGCACAGGGAGAAGAACTCGATGTCGCGCACGACGACCATCTCGTCGTAGTCGACGGCGAACGTCGCGTCGTTGATGAGCGCGTCGGGGTCCACGTGGTAGCCGGCCGTCAGCTCGTCGTACATGCGCCGCATCCGCTCCGGCGTCCGTGCCAGGCCCTCCCGCGACGGGTCCTCCCCGATCTCGGCCAGCAGGCTCCGGACGGATGCCTCGAGCGTCGGCCTCGTGTCCACCATGGCCGCATGATACGGCCTCCGCGACGGGCCGCCGGCCGGCGGCTTCCACGTCGCGCTACACTCGGAGACGCCCATCCGACGTCCTCACGAGAGGAGGCTTGACGCTGCGATGATCCTCCACACGATCTCGCGTTCGCGCCGCCTGGGCATCCCCGGGCTCTCGTCCGGCGACCGCCTCGGCGCGGCGCTCGGACGACGGCTGGACGACGACTACCACTGGTTCCGCTCGGTCGCGCCGGGGGGCATGGAGCCGATCGACGCGGTCGTCGTCGGGCCTGGCGGGACGTGGACGCTGACGACGACCGGCGAGCGCGGCCGCCACGCCCGGCGCAACACGGGGCACTGGTACCGCTGGAACCGCTCGACCGACTCCTGGGTGCCGTGGGACCCGGCGCCGATCACCGCCGCGCGCCTCGCCGCCCGGCGCCTCGGGCTCTACCTCGAGAGCGCCGGCCTGCCCGGGTCGGTCTCCGGGATCCTCCTGCCGCCGCCGGACATGACGGTCGAGGTTGCGAGCGGCGACCCGCTCGGAGTCGTCGTGGAGTCGGATCCCGAACGCCTCTCGCGCCTCGTGAGCGCCGATGAGGTCCTCACCCGGCCGCAGGTCGATCGGATCGTGGCGCTCCTGGATCCTCGTCAGCCGCTCCCTCGGCTGGCTCAAGCGACCCGCGGCGGGTGATCCTGGCGTAGGCGAGGACGATGACACCACCGACCGCCCAACCGGCGAGCACGTCGGTCGGGTAGTGGACGCCCAGCCAGGGACGCGAGAGGCCGATGAGGCCGATGAGGATGACGAGCCCGACGATGATCGCGCGGCGCACGGGCGGCGGAAGGCGCGATCGGCTGACGATGACGGCGAGGACGCCGTAGCCGACCATTCCGAGCGCCGAGTGGCCGGACGGAAAGCTGAACCCGTGCTCGGCGATGATCGGCTCCAGCACCTCGGGCCGATCGCGGGCGATCGCCACCTTGAGCGCGCTGTTGCCGAGCGCCGCGAGTCCGATGGTCATCGCGCCGATGACTCCGTAAAGCCACGGGCCGATCGCCGCGCCGACGAAGAGCGTGATCGCCGCCACCGCCGTGATCGCCCACGTCGAGCCGAGCTCGGTGATGGGCCGCAGCGGCGAGAGGAGGCCGCGCAACTCCGGACTCTGGACGGCGCCGATAATGGCGAGGTCGACAGGGTCGGTCAGGCCAAGGCTCACGCCGATGGCGAGGGCGAAGAACACGGCAACGAGCAGCGCGCCGAGCAACATGGTCGGCCAGTCTAGGCCGGCGGCGTATCATCCGCACCCGATGGGGACCCGAGCCGTCCGAGCGCTCCTCGCCAGCCTGGCCATGGGCGCGGCGCTCATCGCCGCCTGGTTCGTTCCGGCGCTCGCGATCGTTCTCGTCTGGCCGCTCTTCCTCTTCGTCCCGGGCTGGGCGCTCGTCGCCGTGCTCCAGCCGCGCATCGACGCGGCGGGACGCGTCGGCCTGGCGATCGTCGTCTCGATCGCCGCATCGACGCACCTCGCGTTCTGGCTGAGCCACGCCGGCGGCGGGTACGGCCGCGAGGTCGTCTTCGCGGTGGCCGCCATCCTGGCCCTGCCGATCCCCATCGCCGCATGGCGCGGGACGCGACCGCCGCCGTGGAACGCGGTGCGCACGGCGCGTGGCGCGCTCGTCGTCGCCGGGCTCGCGATGGCGTTCGTGGGCGCGACGCTCGGTATCGGCATCTGGCGCGTGACGTCCGCCGGCGTCTCGTCCGGCGGGTCGAACTGGAGCGACCTCGGGGTCCACCTCTCGATCGCCGAGACCCTGAACGCCGGCGCAAACTTCCCGCCCGAGGTGCCGTACTTCGCGGGCGTGCCGCTCGTCTACCACTGGTTCGCCGACTTCCACGCGGCGATCCTGGCGCAGGCCGCCGGGATGTTCTCGGTCCCGGCGATGGTCGTCCAGGCCACGCTCCTCGCCGGGGCGCTCGGCCTGATCGTCCACTCGCTCGCGCGCCGCCTCATGCGGGGACGGCACGCCCGACGGGTCGCGCTCCTGGCGGCCGGCCTCGTCCTCTTCGGTGGCGGGATGGGCTACCTGCGCTTCATCGCCGATCTCGCGGCGGGAGCCGGAACGCCGCTCGGCCTCATCGCGACGAACAGCTACGACAACCAGTGGCTGACCGGCTGGCCATACTTCCGCATCCCATCGGTCATGGGCACCGGCCTCCTCGCGCACCGCGCCACGACGGCCGGCCTGCCGATCCTCGCCGGCGCCATGCTTCTGCTCGTCGCCGGCCTGCCGACGGCGCGCGAGCGGCTCGCCGGCTGGCGCGACCGGCCGTGGCTCATCGGCCTGGCGGGGACGTTGGGCGCGCTCCTCGCGCCGTTCCACTTCTTCTTCTTCCCCGTCTTCCCGCTCCTCGCGCTGGCCTGGGTGCTGACCGGCGGCCGGCTGCTCGACCGGGACGCGCCGCGCAACGCGCTGCTGCTCCTGGCGCCGTACGCGCTCGCCCTCCCGTTCGTCGTCGCGCCCGCGCTCCAGGCCTCCGGCTCCGGCTCGCTGCAGATCGTGGCCGGCTGGCCATCGGCCCCGCGCGAAGACGGGTTCGCGGCCGTCGCGTTCTTCTACCTCACGAACCTCGGCGTGCCGTTCGTCCTGGCCATCGTCGCTCTCACTGCCTTGCGCACGCCGCGTCGCGGCTTCCTCGCGGCGTGGGTCGGTGGCCTGTTCCTCGTGCCGAACGTCGTGCAGCTCAGCATCGTCGACTTCGACATGAACAAGTACTTCCAGGCGATGTGGATCGCGGTCGCGCTGCTCGCGGCCTGGCTCATCAGACGCTGGCCCGCTCCGGCGCTCGCCGCCGTCTTCGCCCTGAGCGTCCCGTCGCCGCTGCTCGTGGCCGGATGGACGGCGAGCTCGAACCTCCAGGTCCTGACCGCCGGCGAGCTGCGTGCCGCCGAGTGGGCCGCCGCGAACACCCCACCGGACGCCGTGTTCGTGACCGATGGCTGGGTCAACGCACTGACCGATGCGGCGGGACGGCGACGACTCACGACGTTCGGCCCGTACGTCGCGAACCTCGGGTACCGGCCAGACGAGCGCATCGCCGACGTGACGGCGATCTACTGCGGCGGCGACGCCGAGCGCTCGGCGCAGCTCGCGCGCCTGTACGGGGCGACGCACCTCGTCGACGGCGGCCGGCCGCAGCCGTGCGGCTCGCCGGTCGACTTCTCGACCTCGCCGCAGTTCGAGCTCGTGTACGACGCAGCGCCTCGCATCTGGCGCCTCGCGGAACCCTGACTATCATTTACCGATGCAGGACGCCACCGGCGCGGTCGTTGCCTTCGAGCACGTCACGAAGCGATACGGCGGCCCGGAGGCCCCGCCGGCGGTCGACGACCTGACCCTCACCGTGCCGGCCGGGGAGATCTGCGTCCTCGTCGGACCGTCCGGCTGCGGCAAGACGACGAGCATGAAGATGGTGAACCGCCTGATCGAGCCGACGGCCGGGCGGATCACGATCGGCGGCGAGGACATCATGAGCCTGCCGGCGGTCGAGCTGCGGCGGCGCATCGGCTACGTCATCCAACAGGTGGGCCTCTTTCCGCACCTGACGATCGGCCAGAACACCGCGGTCGTGCCGCGCCTTCTGGGCTGGACGCCGCAACGCATCCGCGAGCGGACCGATGAGCTCCTCGAGCTCGTGGGCCTGCCCCCGGCCACGTACCGCGACCGGTACCCGACCGAGCTGTCGGGCGGCGAGCGCCAGCGCGTCGGGGTCGCACGCGCGCTCGCGGCGGACCCGCCGGTCATGCTCATGGACGAGCCGTTCGGCGCGGTCGACCCGATCCGCCGCGAACGCCTCCAGAACGAGTTCCTCCGGCTCCAGGAGCAGGTCCGCAAGACGATCATCTTCGTCACCCACGACGTCGACGAGGCGATCAAGATGGGCGACCGGATCGCGATCCTCCAGCGCGGCGGCATCCTGGCCCAGTTCGACACGCCCTCGGCCGTCCTCGCCAACCCCGCCTCGGAGTTCGTCGAGCGCTTCGTGGGTGCCGACCGCGGACTGAAGCGCCTATCGCTCGCCCGCGTGCGCGACCTCGACCCCATTCCGGCGATCACCGTGCGCGCCGGCGAGGATCGCTCCGAGGTTCGCAGCCACCTCGACCGCGTCGACGAGCTCGAGTACGCCCTCCTCGTCGACGCCGAGAACCGGCCGCTGGGCTGGATCGATCAGCACGACCTCCAGGGCACTGGACCGATCGACCCTGACGCGGCGACGCCCGGCGCGCCTACCCTCGAGCCGGAGTCGACCCTCCGCGACGCCCTGTCGACGATGCTCGGCTCGAGCGTCCAGCTTGGCGTCGTGGTGGATGGGCACGGGCGCGTGGTGGGGCTCGTCAGCGTCGACGCGATCGGCGACCGGCTCCGCGCCCCGGTTCGCGGCGCGGACGGGGCGCTCCAGGAAGTCGGAGGCGACATGGCGGGGGCGACATGAACGCCGGAATCAACGTCGACTGGATCGCAAACAACCTCGACCTCATCGGCGAGAAGCTGGTGGAGCACATCTGGTACGCGGGCATCGCGATGGTCATCGGTCTCGTCATCTCGGGGGCACTGACCCTGCTCATCCGGTCGCGACCCCGACTGTACGGCCCGATCGTCGGCTTCACCGGGACGCTGTACGCCATCCCATCACTCGCGCTGTTCGCGCTGCTGACCCCGATCACCGGCCTCGGAACACTCCTGACCGCCCAGATCGCCCTCGTGAGCTACACCCTGCTGATCCTGACCCGGAACATGGTCGAAGGGCTGCGAGCCGTCCCGCCCGAGGCGATCGAGGCCGCTCGGGGCATGGGCTACACCTCGACCCAGCGCCTGCTGCGCGTCGAGCTGCCACTCGCGCTGCCGATCATCCTGGCCGGGGTCCGGATCGCCACCGTCACGACCATCGGGCTCGTCACCGTAACCGCGCTGATCGGCCTCGGCGGGCTGGGCTATCTCATCGTCACCATCGGGACATCGCGGAGCTCGCTCGGGCTGACGCAGGCCCTGACCGGGGTCGTGCTGGCGGTCGGGCTGGCGGTCGTCGCCGACCTGTTCCTGCTGGGCCTGCAACGGGCGTTGACCCCGTGGTCCCGCGAGCGTGCGACGACATGATCGAGTTCCTCGGCGAGGTCGCCGCTTGGTTCGCGGACCCGGCCACCTGGAGCGGGCGGGACGGGATCCCGGTGCGCCTCTGGGAGCACCTGTGGATCTCGGGCGTCTCGCTGGCCGCGGCGATCGGGATCGGGCTGCCGCTCGGCCTGGCCATCGGGCACACCGGGAGGGGCGCGCGCGCGGTCGTTGCGATCGCCAACATCGGTCGTGCCGTTCCGTCGCTGGGCCTCATGGGCCTGGCGTTCATCCTGCTCCTCCCCTTCGGCCTGGGCGTCGGACCGCTGCCGACGATCATCGCCCTCACCGCGCTCGGGATCCCGCCGATCGTCGTCAACGCCTACGTCGGCCTCCGCGAGGTCGACCGCGAGCTCGTCGAGGCGGCGAGCGGCATGGGCATGCGCGCGAGCGACATCCTGCGACGGGTGGAGATCCCGATCGCCCTGCCGGTCATCCTGGCCGGCGTGCGGACCTCCGCCGTCCAGATCGTGGCCACCGCCACCCTGGCGGCGGCGATCGGCGGCGGCACGCTCGGGCAGATCATTTACATCGGCTTCAACGTGGGCGACCAGGTGCGGATCTTCGGGGCGGCGCTCGTGGTCGCGGCCCTCTCGATCGCCACCGAGCTCGCGTTCGGCGCCCTGCAGCGCGCGGCGACCTCGCCGGGGCTCCGCGATCGGGCACTCGTACCGACCGACCCGGCCCAGATCGGGCGACGCGGTGGCGACGCAGCAGGCGTGCCCTGAGTGCCGGCGGCCCGTTCCTTGCTAGACTCTCGGCTTCCCCATGCGTCGCCCCAACGGCGGCACGGGGTGACCTGAACAGGAGGAGACCCATGCGGACACACCGCACGTTCGTCCTCGGGGCGGCACTGCTCGCGTTGGTCGTCAGCGCCTGCTCGCCGGGTGAGGACGAGAGCCCTGACGCAAGCGCCGGCGGCAGCCAGGCGGCCGACCTGCCCACACTGACCATCGGATCGGCCGGATTCTGGGAGTCGACGGTCGTCGCCGAGATCTACGCCCAGGCCCTCGAGAATGCCGGGTTCACCGTCGAACGCAACCTGGAAGCCGGCCCCCGCGACGTGACGCACCCGGCGCTCGTCGACGGCCAGATCGACCTCATGCCCGAGTACATCGGCGGCTACCTGGCCGTGATTTACGGCGGCGAGCCGACCCCGGACATCGACGAGTCGCTCGCCGCGCTCCGCGAGGAGCTCCAAGCCGATGGCCTCGTCGCCCTGGCCCCGACCCCCGGCACCGATGCCGACGGCTTCGCCGTCCGCCAGGAGACCGCCAACGATCTCGGACTCGCGACGATGAGCGACCTCGCAGAGGTGGCCGACC
>CAZKFP010000112.1:0-6369 GCA_964552085.1 uncultured Steroidobacteraceae bacterium | reverse complement strand
CGGCGTCGGTGTCGGGAGAATGGCGAGGGGCGGCAGGGACGGATGCGGCGTCGGTGTCGGCTCCAGTGTCGGCTTCGGTGTCGGCTTCGGCGTCGGCTTCGGCGTGGCCGTCGCGGTCGGTGTCGGCGTCGGCGTGGCCGTCGCGGTCGGTGTCGGCGTCGGCGTGGCCGTCGCGGTCGGGGTGACCGTCGGACCGGTCACGAGGACGATGGGTGGCACGCCGAGGAGCGCGCCGCTGCCGCCGCAGTCCTGCTGCCGGTACGCCGTCGCGTTCCACGTGAGCGACCCGACCGACTGGGCGGTGGCGTTCACGGTGAAGCTCACCCAGTCCAGGAGCCCGAGAGGATCGTCACCGCTTTCGGCTCGCACCTTGACCCGGTTGCCCAACAGCGCCGCGTCCCACGAGCCGTCGGCGCTCGACCCGGTCGCCGTCGCGCCGGCGACGATGAAGTTGGATGGCACGTCGAGCATGATGCAGCCGATCTCGGCGAGCGGATCCTCGTTCGTCGCCGTCAACGTAAACGTCGTCGCGACGCCGGTCGTCACCGCCAGCGGAGTGGCGGTGAGCGTCCAGAGCGGCGTAGACACCCCGGCGGCGGGCGCGGGTACCGTCGTCACGAGCGCTCCGGCCAGGAGGAGCGCCCCGCTCAGGCGGCCGATCCGGATGCCCATTAGGCTACCCACAGCTCGGGCCGCCACAGCTGGCTCGGCTCCTCTCCGGGGAGCGGCGCGTCGGGCGCCGTCTCGATCCCGAGGATGAAGGCCGTGACGAGCTCCTCCTGGAGCTGCGTCCCGGCGGCGTCGCCCAAGCGCTTGAGCGCCTCGGTGATTGGGAGCGCCTTGCGGTACGGCCGCGTCGTCGTCATCGCGCTGAACGCGTCGGCGACCGCGAGGATCCGACCGATCATCGGGATCGCCTCGCCTTCGAGGTGCTCGAGGTAGCCGTCACCGTCCCAGCGCTCGTGATGGTGCCGGATGCCCGCACGCACGAGATCGACGTTCGGGACATCGCGCACGATCGCGTCGCCCAGCGCGACGTGCTGCTGGAACATCTCGTACTCGCCATCGGTGAGCTTCGACGGCTTGCGCAGGATGACGTCCGGAATCCCGATCTTGCCAACGTCGTGCAGCAGGCCCGCGAGCTGGAGCGTGCGCTGCGCCTCCTCATCCATGCCAATGCGCTGTGCCAGGAAGACCGCGTAGCGCGCGACGTCCTCGGAGTGGCGCTTCGTGTATCGGTCCTTCGTGTCGACGGCGATGACGAGCCCCTGGAGCACGTCGAAGCTGCCGGAGATGACCTGCTGCTCGTCAGCGTCCTGCGCAACACGCACGCGGTCGCCGCCGCCGGCCTTCGCCTCACCGAGCGCCACCGCGGCCGCCGAGAGGAGGTCGGTCACGGATCCGGCATGGTCGGGGAAGGCGCAGATGCCGGCACTGACGGTGACGGGCAGCGACTCCGACTCGCCGAATTGCACGCTCACGTCCGCGAGGCACATGCGGAGGCGCCCGACGGCGGCCTCCATTTCTGCGGTCCCGGTCCCGGGCTGCAGCAGGAGGAACTCGTCGGGGCCGTACCTGGCGACGTGCCCGCCGGCGCCCTCTCGGTCGACGAGCCCCGCGACGCGGAGCAGGACCTCGTCCGCGGCCTCGTGGCCGTGCGTGTCGTTGAAGAGCCGGAAGTTGTCGATGTCGAGGAGCGCGGCGCCGATCTGCCGCTTCGCGGCGCGAGCCGACTCGACCTCCTCGGCAAGCAGCGCGACGACCGCACCATGGTTGAGCATCCCGGTCAGGGCGTCGGTCCGCGTCGCCTCGAGCAGCTGCAGGTGCTGACGGCTGAGCCGGGCCTGCGTCGCGCGGAGGAGGAGCAACATGAGCCCCGCCAGGAGGACTCCGGCGACGAGGATGACGATCATGACGTCGGTCCGGGTCGCCTCGAGGCTGGCCATCAGACCGGACGCGTCGCGCCAGAGGCCGACGACGGCGAGCGTCCGTTCATCGGCGTCCACGATCGGCAGATACTCCTGGAGCACGGCGCCCTCGCCGGGCAGCCCGTGGACGGCCTCGACCTCGTCACCCTCCTCGACGAGGAGGGCGCTCGGCTGGCCGTCGAGCGCGCGGCGCATGCTCGGTGATGTCGCGGACTCCTGCCCGATCGCCGCCGCAACGTTGCTGACGATCACGCGCCCGTCCAGGTCGCGGAGCTCGATGCGCACGATCGAGTCGCGGTCGCTCAGGGCGTCGAGCATGCCCACGAGCTCCGCGCGTCGCGCGGCGCTCAGGCCGTCGCCGTCGAGGTCGTCCGCGCGCAGGCTGCCTTTTACGAAGAGCTCGACGAGCGACGCGTCGCGCGACACGACGCTCGCGAGCGTCGCGCTCCGCAGGTGTTCCGACGACACCGCGACGAGGGCGCTCGCGGTGACGCCCACGAGCACGAGGATCACGCCGAAGACGAGGACGAGCAGCCTCGGCCTGTGCCGATCACCACCGGTCAGTCGGGCGAGCAACATATCGCGGCGGACGATAGGGCGGCAGGTCCGGGGATTCGATAGGACATCCGGCGCGAACGTACCGGTCGCGCAGCGCGGGTGCCACGACGCGCCCGCGACGAGGCCCGACAGCGTGGGACCCACCCCGTACGACCGTCGGGCGGCTCGCCGATCCCGTGGGGAAGGTCGGCGACGGGCGGCTTCAAACCTGTCGGCGAGCTCCGCGTCTGGGTCCGCTGACGCGCCAATACGAGCCGCCCACAATCCGCCGGACGCGCCGATCGCTTCGGCGCCCCCGGAAGCTCAGGCGCGAACGGGCGCCGGCTCCTTGCCGCGCAGCCGTCGAATGGCGGGCACCCATGCCAGGGCACCTGCGGCCTGGAGGCCGATGAAGAGGACCACCAGGAGCCCCGGCACGCCGACGATCACGCCCGGAATCGCCCAGATATCGATGCCGCCCAGCAGGCTGAGGGACCCAAGGGACAACGCGACGGGCTGGACCTCCGGCAGGGCGGTGGGAGGGGGCGGGCCGGCCCCGGTGTCTGGCGGCGAGGGGGTCGCCTGGGGCGTCGCCGGGGGCGGAGCGACCGGCCCGGCCGGGGCAGGAGTCTGTGCGGGAGCCGGCGTGCTGGTCTGTGCGGGTTTCGGCGTCGGCGTGGCAGCGGCACTCGGCTTCGGAGTCGTCGGCGCCTGGCTGGGCTTTGGCGTGGGGGTCGGGTTGGGCAATGGCGTGGGCATGGGCGTGGGACCGAGCGTGGGCACGACGACAGCATCCGTCACGAGCACGATCGGCGGCACCCCGAGGAGCGACCCCGCCCCTCCACACCCCTGGTCGAGATACGCATTGGCGCTCCAGGCAAGGGAGCCGGCCGCCGTCGGCGTTGCCTTCACGTTGAATTTCACCCAATCCGACGTCGAGAGACGGTCAACGCTGGTGGTCCGGACCCTGACCCGGTTGTCCGCGAGCAAGAGAACTTCCCAAGTGCTGCCCGTGCTGCTCGAGTTCACTGCCGCCGACGCAATCGAAAAGTTCTTGGGAACCTCGAGCACGATGCAGCCGATCTCGGCGTTGGTGTCCACCGACGCCAGCGGATCCTCGTTCGTCGCGGTCATGGTAAAGGTGGTCGAGATGCCGGTCGTCGCCGTCAGCGGCGAGGCCGTCATCGTCCACAGCACCGCGGCGGCGACGTGCGCGGGCGCGAGAGCGCCCATGAAAGCGAGGATGAGGGCGGCGCTGGTGGCCCGAACGCGCATCGCGGTCATCAGGCGACCTTGCGAACCTGCTGCCAGACGTCAGACGGCTCCCCGGAAACCGGCGCATCATCCGCGGTCTCGATGCCGGTCACGAAGCACTCGACCAGCTCCGGCTGGAGCTGGGTGCCCGCCGCGGCGCGCAGGCGTCGCAGCGCCTCGTCGACACCCAGCGCCTTGCGGTACGGGCGCGTGGTGGTCATGGCGCTGAAGGCGTCGGCGACGGCGATGATGCGGGCGATCAGCGGGATCTCCTCGCCCTTCAGGCGGCCCAGGTAGCCGGTGCCATCCCAGCGCTCGTGGTGGTGGCGGATGCCGGCCCGCACGTCATTCAGCCCGGGTAGGTCACGCACGATCGCGTCGCCCAGCGCAACGTGCTGGTTGAAGGCGCGGAACTCGTCGTCGCTGAGGCGAGACGGCTTCCGCAGCAGGGCATCCGGGATGCCGATCTTGCCGATGTCATGGAGCAGGCCTGCCAGGCGCACCGTCTCGAGCATGTCATGCAGGCCCATTCGTCGCGCCAGGAAGACGGAGTAGCGGGCCACGTCCTCCGAGTGGCGCTTGGTGTACCGATCCTTGGTGTCCACCGCCAGCACCAGCCCCTGGAGGACATCGAAGCTTCCGGAGACGGTCCGCGACTCGTCACCGACGTCGGCGACGGCGACCGCGTCGCCACCGCTGGTCTTGGCCTCGTTGAGCGCCACGCTCGCCTCGGACAGCAGGGCCGTCACCGATGCCGCGTGGAGCGGGAAGGCGGCGATGCCAACGCTCACGCTCACCGGCAGCTCCTCCGACTCGCCGAATTGCACGCTCACCGCGCGCAGCTCGTCCTGGAGGCTCTGCGCGTCGCTCCCCATCGACTCCGCGGCGGCGCCGTGACGAACGAGGAGGAACTCGTCCGGGCCGTAGCGCGCGGCGCGCCCGGCCGGGCCCGCGAGCTCACTCACCAGGGCGGCGACGCGCAGCAGAACGGCGTCGCCGGCCTCATGGCCATGGGTGTTGTTGAACAGCCGAAAGTTGTCGACGTCGACCAGCGCCACGCTGATCAGCGCCGCGCTGGTCCGTGCCGCCTCAAGGTCATCCGCAAGCAGGGCGACGATGGAGCCGTGGTTGAGCATACCGGTCAGGGCGTCGCGCCGGGCGGCCTCTTCAAGCTGGCGATGCTGGCGCGCCAGCCGCGTATGGGCGGCGCGGAAGACGACCACCAGGATCGCGGCCAGGATGAGGGCCGCCGCCAGCGTGATGATCATCACGTCCCGCCGCGATGCATCGAGGCCGCTCATCAGAATCGACGCATCCCGCTGCAGCGCCATCACGCCGACGACGGTGCGATCGGTCGCCATGATCGGCAGGTGCTCCTCGAGGAGCGGTGCATCGCCGTCCTCCTGGAGGGATGCGGTCGGCGTGCCGGACAGGGCCTCGGCGAGCTGCTTGGAAGATGGATCGATCCCGTCCGCTCCGCCGCTGCTCACGACCAGGTCGCCGTGACGGTCTCTCAGCTCAATGCCAAGGATCTCGTCGCTCGCCGCCAGGGCCGCGAGCTTGGCGCGCAGCTCGTCGAGGCGAGCCTCACCGGGCCGTGCGGCGGCGAGGTCGGCAGCGGTGATGTTGTCGGTCACGAACAAGTCGATCAGCGATCGGTCGCGCGCGACGACAGCGCTCAGGGTCGTCCCCGATAGGTGCACCGACGTGACGGCCACCAGCGCGCTCGTGGCCAGGCCGACCAGCAACAGGAAGATGCCGAAGACCAGCGCCAGGAGCGGTGGCGCGCGGCGTCCCGGATCGGTCGTCGAGCGAACAGCGTCCATTGCAAGAGACCGTACGACGAACAGGGAGAAGCGGATATAGGACGATGGGCGCGCAGGAATCGAGGAGCGCGATACCGCCGGGGTTCTCAGCGAGAACGGCTTGGCCCGGCCATGCCCGCAGCCACCCAGAGGCGGGCGCGTACACCCTTCGCTAGACTCTGTGCATGGCCCTGGATCATCCACGCCCGGACTTCAGCTCGCTCGGCGAGCTGAACGTCGTCAGCAACCCGACCGACGGGGGCCATGCATCGCCGTCGGAGGTGATGTATCCGGGCGGGCCGCAGATCGACGGGGGCCTGCTCGCCCCGGGCGACACGGTCCCGGTGAACGCCGGCCCCGGCGGCCGGCGCCCCGACTGGCTGAAGGTCCGTATCGGCGCTGGAGCCACGTACGCGAACACGAAGCACGTCCTGCGCGACGAGGCCCTGAACACCGTCTGCGAGGAGGCTCGCTGCCCGAACATCGGCGAGTGCTGGGCCCTGGGCACGGCGACCTTCATGATCCTCGGCAGCGTCTGCACCCGGAACTGCGGGTTCTGCGCCATCGACACCGGGCGTCCGCCGGTCACCGACACCGATGAACCACGGCGCGTCGCCGAGGCCACGAAGCTGATGCGCCTGCAGCACGTCGTCATCACGATGGTCGCGCGCGACGACCTGGCCGATGGCGGCGCGCGGATCGTCGCCGAGACGATCCGCCAGATCCGGCTCGAGAACCCCGGGACGAGCATCGAGGTCCTGATCAGCGACCTGAACGGCCGTCCCGACGACATCCGCACCGTCGTCGAGGCCCAGCCCGACATCCTCAACCACAACGTGGAGACC
>CAZKFP010000111.1:0-6844 GCA_964552085.1 uncultured Steroidobacteraceae bacterium | reverse complement strand
CCTCGGCGAGGTACGTCGCGTCGAGCGCCACCGTGAAGTCGGAGCCGAGCTTGAAGATGTTGCCGACCTCGATGCCCTGCGCGAGCCGCACCGCCGCGCCGCATTCCGGGCACGGGTCGCCCTCGCGGGCGTTGGCGATGTCCGTCGTCAGGTCGGGCTCGAAGTCGCGTCCGACGTTCACGTTGCGGAGGTGGATGCCAGGGCGGTTCGCCCCGGCCACGAGGTTCGGCGAGGCGGCGGCGAGCGAGTCGACGACGACGGTCGTGTCGTGCGCGCCGACGGGCGAGCCGTAGCCGGGCTCCATGCCGGCCGCGCGGATCTCCTCGGCCGTGGCGGGCCGCAGCCCTCCGACCGCCTTGACCGCGTTCATGAGCTTCGTCTCGTTCACCTCGAAGTCGCCGCGCACGACCGCGGTGACGAGCCGGCCGTCGGTCGTGACGAAGAAGGCGGCCTTGGCCGTGCGCGAGGTGTCGACCTCGAGCAGGGCGGCGAGCGAGGCGATCGTATCGGTGCCGGGGGTGTCGACGTCCTCGGTCGCCTGCGCCGCCTCCGCGTCCGGCGGCGGGACGGCGATGCGCGCGATCTGCTGGTTGGCGGCATAGCCGCAGGCCCCGCACAGGACGAGCGTGTCCTCCCCCTGTGGGTTGATGACCATGAACTCGTGGGCCCCGCTGCCCCCCATGATCCCGACGTCGGAGCCGACGGCGACCGTCTCGAGCCCGAGCCGCTCGAAGATGCGCTCGTACGCGGCGTGATGGAGCTGGTAGCTGTGATCGAGCCCCGCCTCGTCGGCATCGATCGAGTAGCTGTCCTTCATCACGAACTCGCGGACCCGGATGAGGCCACCGCGCGCGCGAGGCTCGTCGCGGAACTTCGTCTGGAAGTGGTAGACGATGAGCGGCAGCTGGCGGTAGCTGTTCACGAGGTCGGCGGTGAGCTGCGCGACGACCTCCTCGTGGGTGAAGGCCAGCACCATGTCCCGCCCGCCACGGTCCTTGAAGGTCGCCATCGCCGGGCCGATCTTCGCGTAGCGACCGGACCGCCGCCACAGGTCGGCCGGATGGACGACAGGCATCTCCATCTCCTGCCCGCCGATCGCGTCGATCTCCTCGCGGATGACCTGCTCGATGCGCTGCTGGACCCGGAAGCCGAGCGGCAGGAGCGAGTAGATGCCGGAGCCGAGCTGGCGCAGGTAGCCCGCGCGCACGAGGAGCCGATGCGAGGCCATCTCGGCGTCGGCGGGATCGTCGCGCAGGCTGGTGAAGAAGAGGCCGGAGAGTCGCATGAGCGCCGATTCTAGCCGGGAGCCGGCAGCGCCCGTGTTCCGACGAGGTGCTCGGAGCCTCGCAGCCAGTGCAACGGCAGGAGGGCGATGACGAGCAGGACGACCGACGCCGCGAGCAGCCCGTCGATGCCGAGCCAGTCGGCCGCGGCCCCGCTGCCCACGCTGCCGATGATCTGGCCGAGCCCGAGGAAGACCGAGTAGAGGCCCATGATCGCGCCGCGATCGGAGGGATGCGTCTCGCTGATGTCGGCGAGCATTCCGAGCGCCGCCGGCGTCGCGCCGGCGAGCACGAAGAGGCCGCCGAGCGCCACGAGCACGAGAGCGATGCGCACGATGAGCGGCCAGTCGGCCGAGTGGTTGATGCCGTAGACGCAGCCGACCATGACCAGTCCGCCGGCGAGCCCGACGCCGATGATCGTGGTCCTGCGGTAGCGCCTGAACAGGTTGCCCCAGACGAAGATGCCGGCGAAGAAGACGACGAGCGCGATGCCGAGGCCGATGCTGACCTGGCTCGGCTCGAAACCGCCCATGAGCAGCTGGTCGTCGAAGCGCTGATCGGGGTTCTCGCGGACGAGCTGGAAGACGCTCTGCGTCGTCCACGCGCCGATGATCGCGTTCAGGGCGATCCAGGTCGGCGCGAGGAGCCAGACGCCCGAGGTCGCCAGCAGGTCCCGGTATCGGCGCCAGTCGAGGCCGGAGGGTCGGACCTCGGCCGAGCTGACGGGACGCTCCTCGGCGGCGGCGAGTGCCTCGTCGTCCGACCCGACCGGCCGCACGCCGTACCGGTAGATCGCGAAGGAGATCATGTAGACGCCGGCGTTCGCCAGGAACGCGCCGCGCCCGAGGAGCTCGAAGAGCGGGCCCGCCGCCACCGCGCCGACGCCGAGGCCGGCGATCGTGGCGGCCTCGAAGCGCGCTACCGTCCTCCCGCGCAGCGCCTCGTCGCGCGAGGTGACGATCGCGATGTAGCCGAGGATCGAGGGAATGCTGGCGGCCGCGGCCATGCCCTCAAGCCAGCGCGTGCCGCCGAGGAGCCACAGGTCGGTCGTGAAGGCGGTCACGGTGACCGCGATCGCCCCGAGCACCGGCCCGACCTGCATGATGCGGTGCGCCCCGACCCGGTCCGAGAGGACGCCGAAGGCGGGGGAGAGGATGAGCTCCGCGCCGAAGTAGGCGGCCGTCATCACACCAGCCACGGAGCCGCTCACCTCGGGACCCCCGAACTCGGGAAGCTGGGCGAGGTAGTAGAGCAGCATCGCGCCGGTCAGGCCCGTGCTGAATCGAAGCGTGAAGGTCCCGAGGAGGACCCCGGCGATGGAGCGCTGCATCGGCCGCCAAGTATGCCGACGGCGTGCCAGTGGCGCTCAGCGGCGGTACGTCACCTGGGGACGTACCGCCCGTGCGGCAGGATGGTCGAGCCGGTCAGGCCGTGGCGCCGGTCCCTCCGGCCAGGCTCGTCAGTCCGAAGGCCTCCTCGAGGGCCTCCGCCGGCCGGAAGCCGACGGCCGCCTTCGGTGCCTGTCCCGGCGCGAAGAGCGCGACGGTGGGGATGCTCATGATCCCGTACTTCATCGCGGTCTGCGGGTTCGCGTCGACGTCGAGCTTGCGGACCTCGACGCTGCCGGCGTACTTCGCCGCTAGCTTCTCGATCTCCGGGGCGACCATGCGGCACGGGCCGCACCACTCGGCCCAGAAGTCGACGACGACAGGCTTCTCGCTCTGGAGGACATCGGTCTCGAACGTGGCGTCGGTGACCTCTTGGACGTTGGCAGACATGTGGGTTCCCTTCCTTGACGGGGCGTCTAGCCCGTGACTTGTTGCAGCAATCGGTAGGCGTCGAGGATGCGGTCGTCCACGAGCCGGTAGTAGATGGTGCTCCCTTCCCGACGACTGGCCACGAGCCCCGCGGAGCGGAGCACCGACAGGTGCTGGCTCATGTTCGGGACCTGGCAGCCGATGTCGCGAGACAGGTCGCTCACGCTGCGCTCGCCCTTTGCGAGCCGTTCCACCACGCAGAGTCGCTTCGGGTCGGCGAGGGCACGCGCGATGCCGGCCGCGCGAACGCGATCGGCCTCGGTGGTCTGCAGCGTATTCATCGGCCGTATCATCTCATCACTTGCGCAACTGCGCAAGTCCGTGCTGGATCCGGCGGCGCGCCCGGCGTGCGGGCATCTCCGGCCGTCGCAGCTAGCCGGCGGCCGGCACGACGCGTGGGCGCGGTCTTTCGTCCACCCGAACGATGACCGGCGGCGGCATGGCCACCAGCATGGCCTCGACCGCTTCGGCGCTGATGGGCCGCGACAGCAGGAAGCCCTGCCCGCTGGTGACCCCCAGGCGCTGCATGGCATCGAGCTCCTCCGGCCGCTCGATGCCCTCGGCCACGGTTCGCAGCTGGAGCGTCGTCGCCAGGTCGACGATCGAGCGGGCGATGGCCCAGCCTCGGAACGCGGAATCGGGCGACGAGACGAACTCGCGATCGATCTTCAGGGCGTCGAGCGGGAAGCGCGCGAGGTAGCCGAGTGAGGAGTAGCCGGTCCCGAAGTCATCGACCGCCAGCTGCACGCCGAGCACCTTGAGGCGGCCGAGCACGTCGGCGCTGACATCAGAGTCGCCCATCAGCGCACCCTCCGTCATCTCGATCACCAGGGCGTCGCCGTCAAGATGGTGGCGTCGCAGGGCGGCCGCGACCGTGTCCGGGTACGACGGATCGCGAAGCTCGCGCGTCGACGCGTTGACGCTGACCGTGGGACGGGCGCCTGGAGCCACGGCCGCTTCGCGCCACTGCCTCACGACCCGGCAGGACTCGTCGAGGACCCACCGACCGATAGCGGCGATGAGGCCCGACTCCGCGGCCAGCGGGATGAACTCGGCGGGGGAGACCGCTCCGTAGCGCGGGTGCGTCCAGCGCGCCAGGGCCTCGGCCCCCAACACTCGACGATCGTCCAGCCTGACGATTGGCTGGAAGACGAGCGTCAGGTCGCCGCGCTCGACCGCGCGGGCGAGGTCCGTCCTCAGCGCGAGCCTGCGAACCGCGGCCGCATGCATGGTCGGATCGAAGGCGACGTGGCGAGACTTGCCCTGCTCCTTGGCGGCGTACATCGCCAGGTCGGCACTTCGGAGCAGATCCTCAGCGGTCGTCTCCACGCCCGCTTCGAATCTGACACTTCCGATCGAGGCGTTCGTGCGGACCTCGCCTTCGCCCAGCAGCATCGGTCGGGCAATGGACGACAGGATGCGCGCAGCCACCTCCTCGACGTCCCGCTGGCGCGTGTCCGCGATGATGATGCCGAACTCGTCGCCTCCCAGTCGGGCCACGGTGTCTTCGGGCCGAACCAGGCCACGCAGCCGAGTGGCGACGACCTTCAACATGGCATCGCCGGCGCCATGGCCAAGACTGTCATTCACCATCTTGAAGTCGTCAAGGTCCAGGAACAGCACGTTGAACAAGCCGACATGCCCGCTGCCACCCTGCCCGATCAGCTCCTCCAGCCGGTCCAAGAAGAGCGTGCGGTTGGCCAGGCCCGTGAGGTCGTCCGTGAAGGCCTGATGGGTCAGGCGCTGCTCGAGACGCTTGCGATCCGTGATGTCGACTGCTGTGCTGATGGTGCCGTTCACGGTGCCGAATTCGTCGCGGAGCTGCGCCGCCGTCAGCAACAAGGTAAGCGGCGTCCCGTCGCGATGTCGGCGCTCGAACTCGCCGGTTGCGCGACCGTATGCGGGAAGGTTCCGCATGAACTCCTCGATGAGCTCTTGGTCCGGGTTCGAGTCGAGCTCGATGACCCTGCGGCCGACCACCTCGTCCGCGCGCCAGCCGTACATGCGCTCGGCGGCGCCATTCCAATACGTCAGCCGGCCGTCGACGTCGGCAGCGACGACGGCGTGCTGGACCTCGGCCAGCATGCCTGCCTGGCTCCGGACCTGCTGGTCGGCGTCGTGGCGCGCGGTGCTGTCGGTGAAGTTCCAGACGACGCCGTTGATCATCGGCTCATCGGTGCGGTTCGTGCCCCTCGCCGAGATCCAGCACCAGGGACCGTCGGCACGACGAACACGGACCTCGAATTCGGCAGTCGCGCCGGGCGCTCGGGCCGCCTGCTCGAATGCGGCTCGCACGATGGACACGTCGTCCGGGTGGGCCGTGTCCAGTATCGAGATGCCGGCGGCGCCGTCATGCGAATCGCCCAGTACGCGCTCGGATGCCGGGCTCACATACATCGTTCGTCCGTCGAGCCCGACGATGGAGAATGCATCCGACGCGTGTTCCAGGAGCGCGGCGTGACGCCGCTCGATGCGACCCTGCACCGAGGCGAGCTCGCGCATCCGCACCAGGAACAGGAGGAGCATCGCGACCGATGCACCGCCGAAGGCAAGCAGGTCGACCTTCCCCTCGAGCATGAACTGATAGGCGCCGAAGGCTGGAACGACGGTCGCGGCGACGGCGAGCGTGGCGATGCGTCGGCCTCCCGCCGGCGCATCCGGGATGTCGCTGCTGATCGTGAGCTGCCGCATCGAGGGCAGGACAGCGGCCAGTCCGAGGAGCAGATAGCTGGCGAGCCATAGCAGCTGCGGCCAGCCTTCTGCGAACGAGCCGGGAACGGCCGTGTAAATCACGTCGGCGGTGAGCAGCGCCGTCAGCGACGAGACGAGGACCGCGACGGCCACCCGTCCATGCCTGGCGGACAGCAGGAGGTAGGCTGCCGAGCTCAGCAGCACCATGTCGCCGATCGGATACGCCATCAGGACCGCGCGAGCCAGCAGCGGCACCGACTCGTCGTGGATGAAGCGCACGATGACGAGCTGCCATGCGATCAGGCCACCCGCGACGGCGATGATCAGCGCGTCGATCGCCGCGGCGAGGCGGTACGTGGGCTGCCGCGCGCGGATGAACAGCAGGAAGGCCCCCGCGAGCAGGGGATATGCCCCCACGTAGACGAAGTCGGCAAGAGAAGCCACTCCGGTGTCGATGGTGTGGCTACCGGTGACGGCCCAGATGACGTGCGCGATCGGGACCATGGCCTGCCCTGTGGCGAGCAGGAGCCAGGGCCGTCGGTCGCTTGGTCGGAACTGCCAGACTCCCGCCAGGATGGCACCCACCGGGAGGATCGCGATGGCGAGGGATGCCACTGCCGAGGCTCCGGGCAGGACCAGGTACGCAGCGGCCGCCATCGCGCCGAGCGCGAGATAGGCGGGGAACATGCGTGCGGTTGCGCCTCCGCGCGGTGGCGGCGCGTCTATCGCAGGGCCAGGCAGTACGACCGAGGGGGTTGCGGCCGTCGACGCGGAGTGCGGGTGATCGGCGATGCGAGGTCTCCTGGGAGGAGTCCCTCGTGATTGGCCACGCGCGCGACAAAATCAGGATTGGAAGACTGGTCCAACGCGAGGGTGCGGCCGGCAGACGGGAGTGTCAATAGGACTCGGGAGCGCGTCCGCATGCGTGGTCAGGAGTCCCGCATCCAGCCTCACGTGGCGCGCCTCGTCGAAACGAAGGTCTTAGGCCGGGACGTGCTCTCCACGCGCCGGTGCGGCGGCCCGGCTCGGAAGGTCGGTCGCGCGTGCTGCGGC
>CAZKFP010000110.1:0-9849 GCA_964552085.1 uncultured Steroidobacteraceae bacterium | reverse complement strand
TGCTCCCCGGCCTGGCGCATGACGACCTCGATCTCGGAGCGGCACTTCGCGACCGTCTCCTCGATCCGGCCGGGATGGATGCGGCCATCGCTCATGAGCTTCGTGAGGGCCATGCGGGCAACCTCGCGCCGCACCGGATCGAAGCCCGAGAGCACGACCGCCTCCGGCGTGTCGTCGATGATGAGATCGATGCCGGTGGCCTGCTCGAGGGCGCGGATGTTCCGGCCCTCGCGACCGATGATGCGGCCCTTCATCTCCTCGTTCGGCAGGTGGACGACGGTGACCGTGGCCTCGCTCGTATGGTCGGCGGCGATACGCTGCATGACGGTCGTCAGGATCCGTCGCGCCCGGTCGTCGCCCTCCTCCCTGGCGTGCCGCTCGATCTCGCGCACGCGGTGCTGCGCCTCGGCCTGCGCCTCGTCGACGATGTGACCGATGAGGGTCTGCCGCGCCTCGGCGGCCGTGAGCCCGGACACTCGCTCGAGCTCGATGACCTGGTGCTGTCGCAGCTCGGCCAGCTGCGCGCGCTCGCCCTCGACCTCAGCGAGGCGAGTGGCGAGGCCCGCCTCGCGCTCCTCGAGGGCCACGACCTTCCGATCGATGCCCTCCTCGCGGTCGAGGAAGCGGCGCTCGGTGCGCTGGAATGTGGCGCGCTGTTCGCGCGCTTCCTCCTCGGCGGCCCGACGCAGCTGGAGTGCCTCGTCCTTCCCCTCGAGGACGATCTCCTTCTGCTTGGCTCGTGCCTCCGCAACGAGCCGCTGCGAGTACTGCTCGGCATGCTTGACGGCGTTCGTGGCAACGAACTGGCGCGCCGCGAACCCGACGATCACGCCTCCGACGGCGGCGACCGCCGCCACGACGACGACGACGAAATCAGGCATCTGGCTCCCCCGTACGTTGGAGCCCCGTAGTGGGCGATGTTCGCGCCCATGTTCGGGCGCATCGGTCGATCGTTCATGCGGGCGAGGCCCGGAAGAAGCGAGTGTAGCGCAAAGGGCCGAAGGCCTCCGGACGCCCCTCCTCAGGTCGCGAACACGTGGCCCATGAGCCGAACATGATCGAGGTCACGCGGCAGGAAGTCCTGCAGCATGATCCGCTGCGTCCCCTGGCGTTCGAGGGCGCGAACGCGCTCCAGCGCCTCGTCGGGCGTGCCCATGATCCAGCGCCGGCGGCGATCGGCCAGCCAGGCATCACCGTCCTCGGAGCTCTGCCCGAGCGCGGCGAGCAGGTCGGCCACCCGGACGCGCAGGTCCTCCTCGGTCTCGGCGACGAGGACGCCGGTCATGGCCGAATAGACGATCTCGTCGGGGTCGCGACCGATGGCAAGGGCGGCCTCGCGGACGCGCCCATAGGCCGGTGGCGCATCGTCCGGCGAGGCGGAGTTGAGGTTGAACTCGTCGCCGTAACGGGCGACGAGAGACGCGAGGCGCGGCCCGCCCTTGCCACCGAACAGGATGTGCGGATGGCGTCGTCCGCCCCGGGCGACCTCGCCGTGCGCCATGGATCCGCGGACCTGCCAGTGCTCGCCCTTAAACGACCACCCGTCCGGCTCGGTCCACAGCCCGTGCAGGATCGCCATCTGCTCGGTGAGCATGTCGTATCGCTCGCCGATGGGCGGGAAGGGGATGCCGAGCTGCGCGTGCTCGTCCTCGTTCCAGCCAGCCCCGAAGCCGGCCTCAACCCGCCCGCCGCTCATCTCGTCGACGGTCTGGATCACCTTGGCCAGGTTGCCGGGCATGCGGAACGTAACCGGCGACACGAGGACGCCGAGTCGGATCGTTGTCGTCTCGCGCGCGAGCCCGGCCAGCGTCGCCCACGCGTCGGTCGTCGGGAGCCCCCCGTCGCCGGGAAAGCTGGCGTAGTGGTCCGAGCGAAAGAACGTCTCGAAGCCCGCGGCCTCCCCGGTGCGGGCCACGGCGAGGATCTCATCGTAGGAAAGCCCCTGCTGGGGCTCGGTCATCAACGCATATCGCATGCGCTGAAGCCTACGCGCTCGTGACTCCCCGCGTCTCAGCGACGACTCGCATGAAGCTTCTCGCTACGGTCCGTCGTCGCCGGGATCCGCGCCGGCTGCCCGAATCGTCGAGCGGACTGTGCCAGCGTCGAATCCGCGGCGCATGAGGTACATACCGATGCGCTGCAGGGCCTTCGGCTCGGTCGGCAGCGAACGGCCCCGCAGATGCCGCTCGAGCGCATCGCGCGCACGCGTGACCTCGTCCCCGGGCAGAGCCTCATCCTCCGGCGCGCGAGCCGGGGCCGCGTGCTCGGTGCGGTATGCCTCGATCACGTCGCGCGGGACGCCATGCTGCCGCAGCTCGGCCTCGATCATGCGTCGGCCGCGCGGGGCATGCCGGTCGCGCTGCTCGCCCCACCAGCGCGCGAAGGCGGCATCGTCGAGGTAACCGAGCTCCGCAAGCCGATCGATCGTCACCTCGATGAGCGGCTCCGGCACCTCGCCGCGCCGCAGCCGGCGCTCGAGCTCCCAACGGGTCCGTGGGCGGGTCCCGAGGAATCGGACCGCGATCTCCATCGCGGCCGTCGGATCCGGCGGCTCCGCCGGCTCGCGCCGGCGAGCGCCGCGATCAGGCATGGGCGTCGGTTACTCCGCCTCGCTGATGCCCTCGACCCCGACCTCGATGCTCGCGACCTTGCCGCGGATCTCCTCGTCGATCTTGAGCGCGATCTCCGGGTTCTGCTTGAGGAAGTCGCGCGAGTTCTCGCGGCCCTGCCCCAGCCGGACGTCACCGTAGTTGAACCAGGCGCCGGTCTTCGACAGGACGCCGGCCGCGATACCCACGTCGAGCAGGCCGCCCTCGCGGCTGATGCCCTCGTTGTACATGATGTCGAACTCGGCGACCCGGAAGGGGCTGGCGACCTTGTTCTTGACGACCTTGACGCGCGTGCGGCTGCCGATCGCATCGGTCCCGGTCTTCAGCGTCTCGATGCGGCGGATGTCCATCCGCACGCTGGCATAGAACTTCAGCGCCCGACCGCCCGGCGTCGTCTCGGGGTTGCCGAACATGACGCCGATCTTCTCGCGCAGCTGGTTCGTGAAGATGAGGGCCGTCTGGCTGCGATTGATGGCACCGGTCAGCTTGCGCAGGGCCTGGCTCATGAGGCGTGCCTGGAGGCCGACGTGGCTGTCGCCCATGTCGCCCTCGATCTCGGCGCGCGGCACGAGCGCGGCGACCGAGTCGACGATCACGACGTCGACGCCACCCGAGCGGATGAGCGTCTCCGCGATCTCGAGCGCCTGCTCGCCGGTATCGGGCTGGCTGACGAGCAGCTCATCCACGTTGACGCCGACATTCTTCGCATAGCCCGGGTCGAGCGCGTGCTCGGCATCGATGAAGGCCACGACCCCGCCGGCACGCTGCGCGTTCGCCGCGACGTGATAGCAGAGCGTCGTCTTGCCGCTCGACTCCGGGCCGTAGATCTCCGTGATCCGGCCGCGCGGCACACCGCCGACGCCGAGCGCCAGGTCGAGCGCGACCGATCCGGTCGAGACGGCGGGCACGTTCTGCGCTTCGCGATCGCCGAGGCGCATGATCGCGCCGCGACCGAACTGCTTCTCGATCTGGAGAATGGCGGCATCCACGGCACGGCTGCGCTCGCCGTTCCCATTCTTGGCCGCCGGGCTCTGGCTCACCGCCACCGGTGCTTCCATCTGTTCCGCTCCTGTTCCGTGGTTTCGTGCCCCGGTGGCGTCAGCTCACTCCTCGTCCTGGGGCTCGGGTGTCCGTTCCTTGCGTTTCGGCTTGATCACTTCGACCGGTCGCGTCGGAGGCTGGTAGCTCGGCGCTGGGATTCCCGCAGATCCGGCCATTCCTGGCTGGTTCTTCGGCGCCTTCTCCTTTGCCTTGCGCTTGGGCTCCTTCCGCGGTCGGTCCCGACCCTTTGCCATCGCTCGAACCTCCGAATCCGATGTGAGCCGGTCGAGCTGCGCCGATCCTGCCCTACCGGCCCTTACCCAGTGCTTACCCGTCACTTACCGGCGCCAATGCCCATCGATTCTACGCTTCAGTCCGTGACAGCTCCCCCGTCGCGTTCGCGCATTGTACACCCGTGTCATACGCCGTCATACGCGTCCGCCGCGACGCCGCCGGGTTCACGGCCGAAGGCCGCCACGACCTGGTCGCGCAGGGCGCCGAACGACCCGTCGGACAGGGACGCTCGCAGTCGTCGCATCAGCTCCAGGGTCCAGGTCACGTTGTGCACCGAGGCGAGCCGGTAGGCGAGGAGCTCCCGGGCGCGGAACAGGTGGGCGAGGTACGCCCTCGAGTGATGGCGGCAAGCGTCGCACGCGCAGCCGGCATCGATCGGCTCCGGGTCGTCCATGAAGGCGGCATTGCGGAGGTTGAGCCGGCCGGCATCGGTCCAGACCTGCCCGGTGCGGGCGACGCGCGTCGGCAGGACGCAATCGAACAGGTCGATTCCACGCTCGACCGCGACGAAGAAGTCGACCGGCGAGCCGACCCCCATCAGGTAGCGCGGCCGCGGGTCATCGTCGAGCGCGTCGGCGACGACGTCGAGGGTCGCCGCCATCTCGGCCTTCGACTCCCCCACCGACAGGCCGCCAATGGCGATGCCGTCGAACGGCTGACCGGCGATGGCGGCGGCCGAAGTGCGGCGGAGCTCGGGATCCACGCCGCCCTGGACGATGCCGAACAGCGCCTGGCCCGGGCGGCGCGCGGCCAGCGATCGCCCGGCCCATCGGTGCGTGCGCTCCATGGCCTCCGCGACCTGCGGTCGGGGGAGTCCGGGGTCGACGAGCTGGTCGAAGGCCATCGCCACGTCGGAGCCGAGGAGCCCCTGGATCTCCATCGCGCGCTCCGGGGTCAGGCGATGCGTCGAGCCGTCAAGGTGCGAGGTGAAGGTGACCCCGTCATCGTCGACGCGTCGCAGATCGGCGAGGCTGAAGACCTGGAAGCCGCCGGAATCGGTCAGGATCGGTCCATCCCAGGCCATGAACCGATGCAGACCGCCGAGGCGGTCGATGCGCTCGGCGGTCGGTCGCAGGTTGAGGTGGTAGGCGTTGCCGAGGATCATCTGCGTGCCGGCGTCGCGCAGGTCGGCCGGCGTCAGGCCCTTCACGCTGGCCTGCGTGCCGACCGGCATGAACTGGGGCGTGTCAACCGGGCCGTGAGGCGTCATGATGCGCCCCAAACGGGCTAGGCCGACGGAGGTCGGCGCGAAGGCATAGGCAATCGGGGCGGACGTTGACACCGCCGGAGAGGATAGGCTACGTGCACTACGGAGAGGTGACCGCAGCGTGCGACTGACCGAATGGCCGCGCATGCCATTCCTGAACGACGAGGTGAAGGAATGGATCGCGCTGGAGATTCAGAGCCTGGGCGTCGAGGATCTGGCCGTCTACGCCCTCGAGGCCGGGACGGAGGGCGACGAACGGCGCGTCATGGTCGCGACCGAGGTCGGTCTGCTCGACCACCGATACGCTCCGTTCGGCTCGTCCGCGCGCTATCGGCTCGCGATGCTCATGTACCCGTGGCAGGTCCTGCGCGGCGTTGAGCTGCGGGCGGACACGTTCCGCCTCTGGGCCCGCGAGCATCGCACCCGCTGGTCGTTCCGCCTCCATCACCCGCACTTCGAGGCCGCCACGGAGTCGCCCGACCTCGGCCAGGCCCTCTGCGACCTCGCGCGCGTCTGCGCGGTCATGGCGGAGCCGTTCGGCGTGCCGGCGGGCCGCGTGTCGAGCGACGTTCCGGGCGTCATTCCCGGCGGCCCGCGCCCGATCCCGCCGACCGCGGAGTCGCCGGAAGACGACGACGACGGCCCGGACACGATGCCGGCCGACTCGGCCGATTCCGACGGGGAGACGGGGCGGAACGACGCGGCCGACGATGCCGAGCAACCAGAGGCCGAGGGCGAGGGCGAGACAGAGACCGAGGACGAGCGGGAGTCAGAGGGGCAGTCGGCGTCGTCAGGCCCCGCGGGGCCGACGGCGGTGGCGATCGGCGACGACGAGGAGGTGCTCGAGCTCTCCGACGACGACCGCGCCGCCGTCCCGACCCGCTCCGACGACCAGGGCGGCTGACCGGCGCCCTCAGACGATCAGCATCGCGTCCCCGAAGCTGAAAAAGCGGTATCCCGATTCGAGGGCGGCGCGGTACGAGTCGAGGAGCGCGTCGCGGGCATCGAGCGGCCCCGCGTCCGCCATCCCCGCCTGGACGAACGCCGTGACGAGGAGCAGGAGCGAGCTGCGCGGCAGGTGGAAGTTCGTGAGGAGCGCGTCGACCGCGGCGAACCGATGCGGCGGCGTGACGTACAGGTCGGTCCAGCCCGACTCCGCCTCGGTGCGGGCCGCCGTCTCGAGGACGCGCACCGCCGTCGTGCCGACCGCAACGACGCGTCCGCCCGCCTGACGCGTCGCGGCCAGCGCCGCCCGCGTCTCGGCCGGCACCTCGTACCACTCGCGGTGGATCCGGTGCTCGTCGATGAACTCGCCCTCGAGCGGCCGGAACGTGTCGAGCCCCACATGGAGGGTCACCGCCGCGCGGCGCACGCCCGCCGACTCGAGCGAGGCGAGCAGCTCCGGCGTGAAGTGAAGCCCGGCGGTCGGTGCGGCGGCGGAACCCGGCGGGCGCGCGTAGACGGTCTGGTAGCGCCCCGCCGGCGCGGATCGATCGCGGATGTACGGCGGCAGGGGCATCTCACCCGCCGCGGCCATGATTTCGTGCGGATCGCCGTCGAAGCGGACCGCGCGCGTCCCATCGCCAAGGTGCTCGCCGACCTCGACGCGATGCCCGCCGCGCATCGTCACGACGTCGCCCGCGGCGAGCCGGCGAGAGGGTCGCACGAGCGCCTCCCAGCGCTCCGTCTCGTCGGAGAGCGGCCGCAGGACAAAGATCTCGGCGGCGCCGCCCGTCGATCGGGCTCCGCGCAGGCGGGCCGGGATGACGCGCGAGTCGTTCACGACGAGCAGGTCGCCCGGGCGCAGCCACGTCCCGATCTCGTGGAAGGTCGTGTGCGCGAGCTCGCGGCTCGCACGGTCCATGACGATGAGCCGGGAGGCGTCACGCGGCTCCACCGGGGTCTGGGCGATCGCCTCGGGCGGAAGGTCGTATTCGAAGTCGTCGACCCGCAGACGCGTCCCACTCACCCGGGAAGCGTACCGCCCGGCCGGTCGACCCGGCCGGGCGGTACCCGCTTAACCGTGGCTCAGGCGCTGATCCCACCGGGAAGGAGCGCCTGCGCGAAGAAGATCACGAACGCGAGGGCCACCAGCCACATGAGCGGGTGGATCTCGGCGAACTTGCCGACTGCCGCCTTGATGACGACATAGCTCACGAAGGCGGCACCGATACCGACCGTGATGCTGAACGTCAGCGGCATGAGGATAAAGCCCAGCAGAGCCGGGAAACCCTCCTCGAGATCGCTGAAGTCGATACCCCGGATGAGGCTGACCATGAGGAAGCCGACCACGATCAGCACCGGGGCCGTCGCCTGGGCCGGCACGATGCCGGCCAGCGGCGAGAGCAGGATGGCGATGAGGAAGAGCACGCCCGTCGTCACGGCGGTCAGCCCGGTCCGGCCACCCTCGCCCACGCCCGCCGCGCTCTCGATGTAGCTCGTGTTCGAGCTGACGCCCATCGCACCGCCGGCGGCCGCGCCGAGCGAGTCGACGAAGAGCAGGCGGCCGATGCCGGGAATCTGGCCGTTCTCTTCGGCCAAACCGGCCTGTTCCGCGATGCCGGTCGCGGTCCCCATCGTGTCGAAGAAGTCGGTCAGCATGAAGGCGAAGATAGTCAGGATGGCGGCCAGCACCCCGAGCGTCGAGAAGACGTTACCGAGGTCCTGGAAGCCCAGGCCGACGGTCGAGAAGTCGGGCGCTACGGTGAAGCTCTCGGGCAGGCTAGCGACTCCAAGGAGCAGCGCCACGATCGTGGTGAGCACGATGCCCAGGATGAGGGCCCCCGGCACCTTGCGTGCCACGAGCACGATGGTGATGAGCAGACCCAGCAGCGTCACGCCGGCGCCCGCCGAGTTCGGGAAGACCCATTCGACCGGGACGGCAGCGCCCTCGGGAACCGCGATCAGACCGCCGTTGACGAAGCCGATGAACAGGATGAAGAGGCCGATGCCCACTCCGATAGCCCGCTTGAGGGACAACGGGACGGCATCCATGATCGCCTCGCGCAGTCCCACGAGGACCAGGACGAGAACGACAAGCCCTTCGAGAAGGATGACTCCCATCGCGCCGGCGGGCGTCAGCCCGGCGCCGAGGACCAGGCCGAAGGCCACGGCTGCGTTGAGCCCGAGGCCCGCGGCCAGGGCGATCGGGAAGTTGGCGATGACGCCCATGAGGATGCTGAGAATCCCGGCGGTGAGCGCCGTGCCAGCGGCCACCGCCGCCGGGTCGAGCCCTGCCGCGGCGAGGATGCTCGGGTTCACGAAGATGATGTAGGCCATGACCATAAAGGTCGTGAGGCCTGCACGCAGCTCTGTCGCGACGCTTGTCCCCCGCTCGGTCAGCTTGAAGAAGCCGTCGAGGCCTCCTCGCGACGGTGGGGCGGCCGTCTCCCGCCTCGGTACGTCCGTTGCCTGTGCCTCCACTCGGATCACCCTCCGCTGAATTGGGCACGCGCGTGATCCCGACACCATGTTGGGCACCGGTGCCGCCGCGCAGCGTACCTCGCGGCGATCGACCACGAAGGCGGAAATCGCGTGCTCGCCAGGGGCGGGCGTCTACCGCCGCAGAAATAGGTTCACAGGATGCCGATGATGACGAGGATCCGTCCGAGCTCGGGGGTCACGCGTCGAAGAGCCCGGGCTGCGGCGATGCACCCGCCGGCGGGGTGAGGCCGAGATGCGCCCAGCCGCCGGCCGTGAGCTGGCGGCCGCGCGACGTTCGGGCCAGGAGGCCGATCTGCATGAGGTACGGCTCGACGACGTCCTCGATCGTCTCGATCGGCTCGCTGACCGTGTCGGCCATCGTCGCGAGCCCGACCGGTCCCCCGGCGTGGTGATCGGCCATGGCGCGCAGGAGCTGGCGGTCCATGGCGTCGAGGCCGCGGTCGTCGATCTGGAGAAGCGACAGCGCGTCGACGGCCAGCGGCTCGGTCACGCTCTCGTCTCCCCCACCGCGCACCTGGGCGTAGTCGCGCACTCGCTTGAGCAGCCGGTTCGCGATGCGCGGCGTACCACGCGAGCGGCGCGCGACGAGCGCCGCGGCATCATCGGTGAGCGAGATGCCGAGGATCTCGGCCGAGCGCCGCAGGATCCGCTCGAGCTCGGACTCGCTGTAGTAGTCGAGGCGGTACGTCACCCCGAACCGATCCCGCAGCGGGCCCGTGATCGAGCCGACGCGAGTCGTGGCGCCGATCACCGTCACGTGCTCGATCTGTAGCCGGACGGTCCTGGCACCGGGGCCCTTGCCGAGCACGACGTCGAGGGCGAAGTCCTCCATCGCCGGATAGAGGATCTCCTCGACGACGTGGCTGAGCCGATGGATCTCGTCGATGAACAGGACGTCGCCCCGGCCGAGCGAGGTGAGGACGGCGGCGAGGTCGCCGGCACGCTCGATGGCCGGACCGGAGGTCGTGCGGATCTGTGCACCCATCTCGGCGGCCACGATGTTCGCGAGCGTCGTCTTGCCGAGGCCCGGCGGGCCGTAGAGGAGGACGTGGTCGACCGGCTCCGACCGATGCTGCGCCGCATCGATCAGGATGGCGAGATTCTCCTTGACGCGGTCCTGGCCGGCGAACTCGTCCAGGCGTCGGGGGCGGACCGTCGACTCGAGCGCGAGCTCCTCCGGAGCGATCTCGGCGCTCGTGATGCGCTCGATCGTCATCGGTCTGTGGCGCCCTGGGCTGAATCGAACATGTGAGC
>CAZKFP010000109.1:0-2917 GCA_964552085.1 uncultured Steroidobacteraceae bacterium | reverse complement strand
GCCTCGAGGTAGACGAGCTCGAGGTGCGACCCTTCCGCCTCCACGGCCGCGGCGGCGCTCTCGATCGCGGGTGCGGGATCGCCCGCCCGGATGTCAAGGACGAGGGCAGAGCGTCGATAGCGCTCCGGCTGCTCCCGCCGCAACGCCAGGTACCCGTCGAGCAGCGCCGGCGGCAGGTTGTCAACGACCGAGTAGCCCAGGTCCTCGAACAGCTTGCTCGCCTGGCTCTTGCCGGCGCCCGAGAGCCCGCTGATCACGAGCAGGTGATCCGTGCCCGACCGTGCCGGGCGCGCCTCAGCGGCCCCGCCTGCACGCACCGCCCGCCTCCCGGGCGCGACGTCGGTTTGTGTGGAGCGCGCCACCTTCCCCTCCATGCTCGAACGCGCTTCGAGTATAGCCGCCGATCCGCTCAATCCCGGGCCGTCGCCCGGCCGGCAAGGATGCCGCGCACCGTCGCCGCGGCCGCCCCGCGCAGGGCGTCGAGGTCGTACCCGCCCTCCAGCGTCAGCGCGACGCCCGGCAGGCCGAGCCGGCGGCTGAGCGCTCCGAGGGCACGCGACACCGCGCCGTAGCCATCGTCGGTCAGCCGGAGGCTCGCGAGCGGATCGACACGATGCGCGTCGTAGCCCGCCGAGACGAGGATGGCCTGCGGTGCGAACGCCTCGATCGCGGGCAACAGCTCGTCGCGCCAGGCGGCGAGGAAGGCCTCGTCGCCCTCTCCGTCGGCGAGCAGGCGGTTGTGCATCGTTCCGGCCGCGAGGCCCGTTCCCGTCTCGTCCGGCCACCCCGTGCCGGGATAGAACGGCGACTGGTGCGTGGAGGCGAAGAACACGTCCGGGTCAGCGTCGAAGAGCTCCTGGGTGCCGTCACCGTGGTGCACGTCCCAGTCGACGATCGCGATCCGCTGCGCCAGGCCGGCGCGGCGCAGGCCGGCCGCGGCGATCGCCACGTTGTTCAGCAGGCAGAAGCCGCTGCCGCGGGCCGCCGCGGCATGGTGCCCGGGCGGGCGGACGACGGCGAACGCGACCTCCGCCTCGCCGCTCGCGACGGCGGTCGCAGCCCGGAGGCTCGCACCGGCGGCAGCGCGCGCCGCGGCAAGCGACCCGGGAACGACGAACGTGTCGGGGTCGAGCCACCCACCGCCGCGCGCATCGGCCTCGACAAGCAGGGCGAGGTAGGCGTCATCGTGGATGTCGAGAATCTCGTCGTCCGTGGCGGGATCGAAGGGGGGCTCGACGAGCCGGTCGCCGGCCGCGTCGCGCACGCCGCTCGCCACCGCCTCCCGCCGCGCAGGGCGCTCGGGGTGCGCGTCGGAGCGGTGCGCGTCCATGAGCGCATCGGTCAGGAGCCAGACGGGCCGGGCCACCCCTATCGGCCCATCATCCGGATGAGCTGGAGCGTCGCCTCGAAGAGGCCGTACATGACGACCGAGAGCGTGAGCGAGCCGATGAGGATGTCGCCGGGCGTGATGACGATGGCGAAGAGGACGATGAGGATGACGACCCATCGCCGGCGACGCGACAGGAAGGCGTACGACAGGATGCCCATCCGCGCGAGCAGGTAGAGGATGACCGGGAATTCGAGCGCGAGGCCGAAGGCGAGCATCAGGGTCGTGACGAAGCCAACGTACTCGGCGAGCCCGAGGAGCGGCCGCACGCCCTCGAGCGAGAAGTCGAGCAGGAAGTTGATGGCGACCGGGATGAGCAGGTAGCCGAGCGCAAGGCCGGCCGCGAAGAGGAGGACCGCGACGATGAGCAGCGGCCAGATGAGCCGGCGCTCGGATCGCGTCAGCCCGGGCGTGACGAAGGCCCAGACCTCGTACAGGATGACCGGCATGGCGAGCGCCACGCCGGTCATGAGGGCGAGCTGGATGCGAACGCCGAAGGCCTCGCCCACCGTCGTCTGAATGAGCTCGGCGCCGTCCGCGGGGAGCGGGACGCGCAGGAGCTCGATGATCGGATCGGCGAGGAAGAAGCCGGCGACCGCCGCGACGCCGATGGCCACGGCGACGACGATGATGCGGCCGCGCAGCTCCTCGAGGTGCTCGAGGAGGCTCATCGTGGCCTCGTCGTGGGTCATGCCGCCGCTCGCGGAGCGAGGGCGATCAGTGGGTGCGGTCCGGGTTCTCGCCCGTCGGTCGCTCCTCGCTGCTCGACCCCTTCGAGTCGCCGCGCACCGAGTCCTCGAGCTCGCTGGACGCCTTCCGGAACTCGCGAATCCCCTTCCCGACCGCGTTGCCGATGTCGGGCAGCTTGCCGGGGCCGAAGATGATCAGCACGATCACGAGCAGCAGGATGAGCTCCATCGGTCCGGGAATCGGCATCTTCTTTCACGAACCTCCGTGGCTGGCCGCGTGAGCGGGGCTGGCCTTCGAGTGTAGCACCGCATCCGCCATGTCACGCCTGAGGGCCGATGCCGCCGAGGCGGCGGCCTCGCGCCAGTCGGGGCCTGCGGAGGCGCCGGCGATCCCGCGCGACACCGAGACGAGGCCGGGCGCCCACGCGCCATCGCAGGCCGACGCCGCAGCCGCGAGGTCTCCGCCCTGGGCGCCGACGCCCGGCACGAGGAAGCCCGGTCCAGGGACGGTGGCGCGCAGGAGGTCGAGCTCCTGCGGGGCGGTCGCCCCGACGACGAGACCAACGCGCCCCTCGGGCCAGCGCTCCGCGACCCAGCGCGCGACGCGCAGGTGCACCGGACCGCCATCCGCGCCGAGCTCCTGGATCCGGCCCGCGGACGGGTTGCTCGTCCGCGCGAGCACGTAGACGATGACGCTCTCGTACGCGAGGAACGGCTCGATCGCGTCCTCCCCAAGGTATGGCGAGAGCGTGACGCCATCGGCGCCGAGCTGTCCGAGCAGCCCGGCGGCGTATCGCTCCGCCGTCGTGGAGATGTCGCCGCGCTTCGCGTCGAGGACGCA
>CAZKFP010000108.1:0-3522 GCA_964552085.1 uncultured Steroidobacteraceae bacterium | reverse complement strand
CGCTGGAACTCGACGCCGTTGATCCGGTCGTTCTCGTCGGTCACCATGCGCGTCGGAGCGGCCTGGAAGATGACCCGCGCCCCTTCCTCGATCGCCTCGTGCACCTCGTCCGCCGCGGGCATGTCCTTCAGGTCGCGGCGGTAGACGAGCGTCACCTCGGCCGCGCCCTGCCGCACGCTCGTGCGCGTGCAGTCGATCGCCGTGAAGCCACCGCCGATGACGACGACGCGCGATCCCTTCAGGCGCGGGACCGGGACGCCGCGGGTCGAGTTGTAGAGGTTCTCGAGCGCGTTGACCGTCCCGGCGGCATGCTCGCCGGGGATCCCGAGCTCGTTCGACTTGTAGCAGCCGATGCCGACGTAGATCGCGTCGTAGTCGTCGATGATGTCGCCGAGGTGGAAGTCGCGTCCGAGGCGCATGTTCGGCTTGAACGTCGCGCCGAGCTCCCAGACGTGGTTCAGCTCGCGGTCCATCCAGCCCTTCGGGAGCCGGTACTGCGGGATCCCGTAGCGGAGCATGCCGCCCTGCTCCGGGTCGGCCTCGTACACGTCGCATGCGTGTCCCCGCAGCTGGAGGTAGTACGCGGCGCTCATGCCCGCCGGGCCCGCCCCGATGATCGCGACGCGGCGGCCGGTGGCCGGCTCCTTCGGCCACGGGATCGGGGCCGGCGCGTCCACCTCGAGGACGCGGTCCGCGCAGTAGCGATGCGAGTCGCGGATGGCGATCGCCGTGTCGACCTCCTCGCGCCGGCAGTGCGTCTCGCACGGCGCCGGGCAGACGCGGCCGAGGATGGCGGGGAAGGGGAGCGAGCGCTTCAGGATGCGCGTCGCCTCCTCCCAGTTGCCGAGCGTGTTCTGCTTCAGGTAGCCGGGGATGTCGACGCGCGTCGGGCACTTGAACTGGCACGGCGGCAGGCAGTAGGCGTCGTGGTCGCTGAAGATCAGCTCGAGCACCATGCGCCGGTTCTCGATGACGCGCTCGGAGTGGGTCGTGATGACCATCCCCTCCTCGATGGCCGTGCCGCAGCTGATCGGCGTGTCGTCACGTCCCTCGACCTCGACCGCGCAGATCCGGCATGCGCCGTACGGGGCGAGCTTCGGCTCGTAGCAGAGCGTCGGGACGTCGATGCCCAGGACGCGGCAGGCCTGGAGGATCGTCTGCCCCTCCTCGACCTGGAGCTGCTGCCCGTTGATCGTGACGCCGATCTCGCGCGTACCCGGCACCATCGGCCAGATCGGCGTGTAATCGCGCGCGACCTCCCCGTGGCCGGTCCCCGTGCCGTTGCCGTTGCCGGCCGCGTGGCCGTTCGTGCTTCCGAAGCCCATCGGTTCCTACTGTAGCGGTGCTATGTGCCGGTCGCCGGCCCGACGCCGGGGAGCGGCTCGATGAGTGGAGGGACGTCGCTCGTTCGGCACGCCCCGGCCAGGCAGACGCCGCGCTCGGCGTGCGCCCGGTACTCGTCGCCGAAGTGGTCGAGCGTCGTCAGGATCGGTCCCGGCGCCAGCCGCTCGAGCCGGCACAGCGCCGTGTCGCTCATCTTGCGCGACAGCGCGCGCAGGAGCTCGAAGTCGTTCGGGCGCGGCGTCGCCGCCAGGATGCGGTCGAGCGTCTCAACGAGCCGCTTCGTCCCGATTCGGCACGGAACCGCCTTGCCGCACGCCTCGCGGGCGCTGAAGTCGACGAAGAAGCGGGCGCTGTCGACCATACACGTCGCGTCGTCGGTGACGAGCACGGCTCCCGAGCCGACGATCGCCCCGGCGGACTCGAGTGGCTCGTAGTCGTACGGCGTGGCGAGCGCCCCGGCACCGATCGCGCCGCCTCCGGGTCCGCCGACGAAGAGCGCCTTCGTCGTGCCGCTGCCGCCCCCTGCCATGCGCACGAGGTCGAGCAACGGGGTCCCGAAGGGCACCTCGATCAGGCCGGGCTCGGCGACGCGGCCCATGACCGTCACGAGCTTCGTGCCCGGGCTCGTTTCGCTGCCGACGGAGGCGAACGCCTCGGCCGAGTGCGAGATGATCCACGCGGCGTGCGCGAGCGTCTCGGCGTTCTGCACGACCGTCGGCACGCCCCACAGGCCGACGCTGGCCGGGAAGGGTGGGCGAATGGCCGGCATGCCACGGTCGCCGGCGAGCGCGCTGATGAGCGCCGTCTCCTCACCGGCGACGTATGCGCCGGAGCCCTCCCACACGCTGAGCTGGATGCTCGTGTCGGTCCCGAGGACGAGGTAGCCGGCGAGGTGCGCCTCGGTCGCCTCGCGCACGGCCTCGCGCAGGCGCTCGATCGCATCGGTCCATTCGCGGCGGACGGCGATGATCGCCTCGCCCGCGCCGATCGCGTACGCCGCGATCAGGGCTCCCTCGACGATGAGGTGCGGGTTGCCCTCCGCGAGGGCGCGGTCGCCGAGGGCGCTCGGATCGGCGCCCATGAGGTTGGCGATGACGACGCGCCGCTCGGCCTCCGTCTCGCGCGCCACGCGCCACTTCGCCGCGGTCGGGAAGCCGGAGCCGCCTCGGCCGCGCAGGCGCGACGTCTCGATCTCGGCAATGACCTCGGCGGGCGACAGCTTCGTGATCGCGCGCTCGAAGCCGTCGTAGCCACCATGCTTGCGGAAGCTCGCCAGGCTGCGCGGATCGACCCGGCCGATGTCGGCGAGAAGGCGTGGCTCGCCACCTGGCAGGATCCGGATCTGCGGGGAGATCGTGCTCGCCATCAGCGCGCGCGCCCGGCGCTCGCCGTCGCCCGCCGGCGCTCCTGCACGACGTGCCGGGCCTTCTCGGCATCGAGCGGGCCGTAGACGAGCGTATCGACGCGGATCGCGGGACTGATCGACCCGGCTCCGACATCGGATCCGACCTCGAGGCTGACGCTGCCGTCGAGGGTTGTCTCGCCGGCACGGATGCCGAGCTCTTCTTCGAGCGCCGCCAGGAGGGCCGTCCCGCCGGCGAAGCGGCAGGCGGCGCAGTCGCAGACGGTGACGATGTGGCCGGCGGCCGGCAGGAGGCGGAAGCCGCCGAGCCCCGCCGCGCCGAAGACCTGCGCCCAGTGGATCGTCATCCGCTCGCTGATGCGACGCAGCGCCTGCTCCGGCAGGTAGCCGTAGCGGTCCTCGACGGTGCGGAAGATCGCCACGAGCGCCTCCGGACGGCCGTTGAAGGCGTCGATCGTGGCGTCGACCCACGGCGTATCGACCGCCTCGTCCCAACGTGCCGGGTTGCGCATCGGCCGCGCCGGCAGGCCGGCACGCCGGTAGGCGTTCGCGTCCCTGCGCTCGTCGTAGATCTCCGGCATGCCGTAGCGGATCCGGTTGCCTTGCGAGTCGAAGCCGCTCATGTCGATCGCCTCGACCGGGCAGACCTGCGCGCACTGGAAGCAGACCTCGCACTTGTGCTCGCCGAACGGGTCGTAGATGAGGTCCAGCCGGCCGCGCCACCGATCGGGGATCTCCGGTCGCTGCTCGGGATAGAAGCGCGTCACCTTCGGCGCGAAGAAGTTGCGGAACGTCGTGGCCATGCCCTTGGCGAT
>CAZKFP010000107.1:0-6487 GCA_964552085.1 uncultured Steroidobacteraceae bacterium | reverse complement strand
GTCGTGGTGCGCGGACTCATCGGCTTCGTCATGGCCGCCACCGTGTCCGGCGGTGGCCAGGGTGATGTAGGTCAGCGTCAGCAGGGCGAAGACGAGCGCCTGCACCGCGCCGAAGATCATCTCGAGGCCGAGGAAGGCCACGGGAACGATAGCGAACGTGAGGGCCAGCATGACCGCCAGCAGGATCTCGCCGGCGAACACGTTGCCGAAGAGTCGCATCGACAGGCTGATGATGCGGCTGAGCTCGCTGACGATGTGAATCGGGGTCATGAGCGGCGTCATGTACGGCGGGTTGGCGACGAAGGTCTCCTTCAGGTAGCCCTTCACGCCGTTCGCGCGGATGCCCCAGCCCACGAACAGGACGAAGGCGATGAGCGCCAGCGCCAGCGTGAAGTTCAGGTCGGCCGATGCCGGCCGGATGAGCGGCACGACCAAGTCGTGACCCTCCTCGACCGTGTGGACGCCGATCGTCCCGACGCCCGGCAGCAGGCCGACGTAGTTCGAGAAGAGCACGATGAGGAAGATCGCCAGGACCGGCGGCAGGATGGAACGCCAGCGGGTCTCGTGCTGCCCGCGCACGATGCCGCCCAGGAACTCCACCGGGAACTCCAGCAGCGACTGCAGCCGGCTGGGCACGACCGCGTGGTTGCGCGAGGCCCACCACGCCAACGACGCCAGCAACACGAACACGATCAGTGATCCGACCATGCTGTTCGTGACGGCGATGGGGCCGATGTGGAACAGCGTTTCCGCCTTGATCGCGACGTGGATCAGGCTCTCGCTATGTCCACCCGTTTCCTCTGGCACGCAGGATCCTCTTCGTGTGCTAGCGCGAGTTCATCTGGCGTCGGGCCACGTCCCAGATGGAGTACATCGCGGCGCCGATGCCCACCGCCACCCCGATCAGGGTGAACAGCGGCGAGGTGTTTGCCCAGTTGTCGAGCAGGACGCCTGCCACGACGCCGATGACGACCGAAAGGCCAAGCCGCATTCCCAGGTCGAGCACCATTCCCCATTGCGGGGGGCGTGCGACCGGACCGGGTCTGCCCTCACGTCCGTTCGGTTGTCGATTGCTCATGTTGCTCCGCTCCGGGACCGTCGGCGACATCCTCGCCGCGCAGTCGGGCCATGTTGGTCGTGATGAACCAACGAAGCCAGAAAGCGGTGACGAGCGTGCCGATCGCGAGGCCACTCAACACGAAGAGGGGCGAGGTCCCCAGGCTCCCGTCGACGACGAGGCCGGCGATCACTCCTCCCACCAGCGGCAGGGCCACGATGAGCGTCACCTGGGCCAGCACCCTGGCTGGCCCGAAGCTCTGCCGGTGTTGTGTCATGTTCGAGTTCGACTCACAGCGGTCGGACGCCGCGAGTATAGCCGAGGCTCCCTGATCGTGCCCATTCGAAGGTTGGGCCGGTTTCACCCCCGCCTGGGTCAGGCGGGAACGTCGGCCGCCGAACGGGTGGCCGGCAGCCCCGGGACGGGGAAGCGGTCGGTGATGGCGGCGACGCGGCTGCGGATCTCGCCCTGCGCATCGGCGTCCCCTCGGGCGGCGACACCATCGACGATGAGCTGCGCGATCGAGCGCATCTCGTCGTCGCGCATCCCTCGCGAGGTCACGGCCGGCGTCCCGACGCGGATGCCCGAGCCGATCATCGGCTTCTCCGGGTCGTAGGGGATCGTGTTCTTGTTCACCGTGATCTGGACCTCGCCGAGGGCCGCATCGGCCTCCTTGCCGTTCACGCCGAGCGGGCGAACGTCGACGAGCATGAGGTGGTTGTCGGTGCCGCCGGAGATGATCGAGGCGCCGGCATCGGCCAGGGCGGCAGCCAGGATGCGGGCGTTGGCGACCGTGGCCCGCTGATCGGCACGGAAGTCCTCGCTCATCGCCTCGCGGAAGGCGACCGCCTTGGCGGCGATGATGTGCATGAGCGGGCCGCCCTGGATGCCGGGGAAGATGCTCTTGTCGATCGCCTTCGCATACGCCTCGCGGCACAGGATCATCCCCCCGCGCGGGCCGCGCAGGGTCTTGTGGGTCGTCGTCGTGACGACGTCGGAGTGCGGGACCGGCGACGGATGCACGCCTGCCGCCACGAGCCCCGCGAAGTGGGCCATGTCGGTCATGAGCAGGGCGCCGACCTCGTCCGCGATCGAGCGAAACGCCTCGAAGTCCCAGAAGCGCGGGTAGGCGGTCGCCCCGGTCACGATCATCTTCGGCCTGCGCTCGCGCGCGAGCGCCCGGACCTCGTCCATGTCGATGAGGTGCGACTCGCGGTCCACGTGGTACGGCACGAAGTCGTAGTACTGCCCGCTGAAGTTGACGGGTGAGCCGTGGGTGAGGTGCCCGCCCTGGTCGAGGCTGAGGCCGAGGACGGTGTCGCCGCGCTCGAGCAGCGCGTGGAAGACCGCCATGTTCGCCTGCGCCCCGGCGTGGGGCTGGACGTTCGCATGCTCGGCGCCGAAGAGCTCCTTCGCGCGGTCCCTCGCCAGGTTCTCGGCGACGTCGGCGACCTCGCAGCCGCCGTAGTAGCGACGGCCCGGGTAGCCCTCGGCGTACTTGGCGGTGAGGATCGAGCCCATCGCCTCCAGCACGGCCCGCGACGGGTAGTTCTCCGACGCGATCAGCTCGAGGTGCGCCGACGTGCGCGCCTCCTCGTCGCGAATGACCTTCGCGATCTCCGGATCTTCGGTTTCCAGCGACGCCCAGAGGTCCATGCCGGTCAGTGTAATGCGCGTGCTCGCCCTCCTGCGCCACCAGGAGGCGACACCGTCGGCGGCTCGGTGATAATGCGCGCAACACCACGGAGGGAGGCCGCACGGACCGATGGAGCTCTATCCCTGGATCGTGTTCATCCATGCAGGCGCGCTGCTGCTCTTCTTCATCGCCCACGGGGCGTCGATGACCGTCGCCTTCCGCGTGAAACGTGAGCGGGATCCGGCACGGGTGCGCGCGCTGCTCGACCTCTCGGCATGGTCGGTCACCCTGTGGCCGTCGATCGCCTTCGTCATCGGTTTCGTGGCCGGCATCACGGCGGGCATCATGGGCGACCACTTCGGACGGCTGTGGATCTGGCTCTCGCTCGTCCTGTTCATCGTCGTGAGCGGCGTGATGACGCCGATGGTGGCGATGCGCTTCAATGCCGTCCGTGCCGCGGCGGGCATCGCCGTCACTCCGCCGTTCTCTCGGCGCCCACCCGCCGAGCCCCCGGCTCTCGACGAGGCCGAGCTGCACCGCCTGCTCGACGCGTGGAACCCGATCCCGACCGCCGCGATCGGGCTCGGCGCCTTCCTCGTCATCCTGTGGCTCATGTTCTTCAAGCCGTTCTGACACGACCGTCGGGAGCCTTCAGCTCGCCGCGGGGGACAGGCCAAGCCGCGCGAGCAGCGTCGTCCCATGCTCCCAGGCCCGCGGGTCGCGAAGCCGGAGCCGCTCCGCCTCGAGGTGGAGGAGCCGGGCGTCGGCACCGTACGCGTCGCGCACGAGCTGGATCCCGAGACGCGGGACCTCGTGCTGGAGGAAGGCCGCGTATCGGGCGGCCGGCGTGGTCGCGCTGATCAGCCGCTCGGCGCCGGGCTGGAAGTCGATCGGCACCAGGAGCCGGCCGAAGAACCCGCCGAGGGCGGCGGCGATGCTGTCGTACCGCTGGCTGTGCCCCCCGCGCCGGAGGATGGGGCCGCGGGATCGGAACGAGGCGATCACGGTTCCGTCGGCGTCACGCCCCGCGGCCAGCGAGCCACCGAAGGACAAGAACGTGTTCGAGATTCCGAAGCGGTCGATGATCTCGATCGGGCCCCACGAGAATTCGGTCAGCCTGGGCATGCTGGAGGCATGCGTCAGCTCGGCGCGGTGCCCGCGGCCGTCCGCGGCGGACCGCCAGTACTGGATCAGCTCCGGGTCGAAGTGTTGCTCGGTCGGCGCCTCGCGCAGCGCCACCACGAGCAGCGCGTCCTGACCGACGGTCGGGATGTCGCGTCGAACGAGGAACCCGAGGTCGGCGACGAGCGCCGCGGATTTGACGTTGGGCGACATGCGATCACTGTCTCGCGTCGCCGCGGCGCGCGGGCAGGGCCTTACGGCCCGTTCTCGGCGGGCGGATCGACGTGATCGAGGTCGACCGGGTCGCCGTCGTGGATGGCCTGCAGCCGCGCGGTCGGGAGCACGACGACCGGCACGCGCACGCCGTAGAGCTCCTCCGCGACGGCGGAACCGATGGACAGGATGAGATCCGGCTCCCCGAGCAGGATCGCCGCCGGCGCCGACCCCGCCCGCACCGCCTCGGCCAGGACCGATGCGGACGACGATGAGCCGCGTCCCGACCGCATCACGACCGCACGTCCGGCCAGGTTGGCGCCGCGCTGCGGATGATGGGCGTCGATGAGCTCACCCGTGGCCGGATCCATCCCGCCCCACAGGCTCAAGGGCTCGCTGAGTACCAGGGCCCGCGGCGCATCCGTCATGCCGCACCGCCCCAGATGGCGTCGTCGCGAATGACGCGGCCGGCGATGGCCGACTCGATGCACTCCTCGGTCGAGCCGAAAGCGACCCGGGCGCCGACGTTGCCGGGCGCGTAGTACGCCCACTTACCCGAGTCGGTCATCGTCGAGCCACCGGCCACGCGCAGGATCGGCGCGATGTAGCTGCACGTGTCGACGAGGAGCTCGACGCCCGACGCGCGCAGCGCCCGCGCGGCGGCGTCGGCCTGCGCGAGCGTGTCGCGCCCGGTCGAGACGACGAGCTCGACGGCGGGATGAACCCGCCGGCCACGAAGCAGCGCGACGTAGCACTCAAGCTCGGCGAGGGAGGCGTGCGGCGTCCCGAGCGATACCGCGGCGAGGCCTTCGTCGGCCGCCGTCGTCAGCTCGTCGCGCACCGCGCGAAGGTCGTCGAGGTGGACGAGCTCGGCCGCGGGCGGCGTCTCGTGCTGCAGGGCCTCGTCCAGGGTTGGCGCCTCGGGCGTCGATCCGACGACGTGGAACATCGCGACCGATCCGGACGACGCCGCGGCCGCACCAAGTGCCTTGAGACGGTCCTCGGACTGGCCGGGTGGCAGGCCGTCGATGGCCGCGACCGCCGAGCCGGCGCGCCGGCCGAGGACGATGCCAAGGAGCGGGAAGAGGAGGTCGGCGTCGCGCAGGCGCACCGGCACGTCGGGCGCCAGGCGCAGGACGAGCGTCGCGCGGCGCGCATCGGTCCGATGCAGGCCGGCGTCCGGGACGCGACCGGTGATCGCCGCCGCGATGTCGATGAAGTCGCCGTACCGGTTGGTGCGGGCGCCGAGCACCGAGTTGCAGAAGGCGATCGCGTTCGACTCGCCCCACGCCACCTGTTCCCCGAACGATGGCCGGGCGTCGGCCAGCTGGTACGGGGCGCACGTGAAGGTCGGACGCGCGCCGAGCGACCGATATCGGTCCATGAGCCGCCGGCCGCGCTCGGCCGTGCCCGGGTCGCCCCGGTACAGCTCCGGGTGGAGGAGGTCGACCGCCCCGACGTTCAGCGTCGTCGGGACCCGCACGGCGGCGCCGCCGTCGACGAGGCGCTGGACGAAGTCGAGGCTCGCATCGCCGTGATCGAGGCACGAGTCGACGTGAGCCCGCGTGACGTCGATGAGGCGGGACGCGCCGGTCACCTCGGCCGCGCGCAGCACGAGGCGCATCGCGAACGCGGCGCCCTCGCCGTGCCGCCCGCCGAGGACCTCGCGGTCGCGCGCGCCCAGCTCCAGGCTCAGCCGCGCGCCTCCTCGGCCTCGATGCGAGCGATCTTCTCGATGCGCGGGACGTGCCGGCCGCCGGTGAACTCGGCCTCGAGGAATGCACGCATGCAGGCCCGCGCGACCTCGGTCCCGACGATCCGCGCCCCGATCGCGAGGACGTTCGCGTCGTTGTGCTCCCGTCCGAGGCGCGCGGTCACCGGGTCGCTGGCCTCCACGCAGCGGATGCCGCGGATCTTGTTCGCGACGATCGCCTCGCCGGTCCCGGATCCCCCGAGCACGACGCCGCGCCCGAAGTCTCCCTTCGCCACCGCCCGGGCGACCGGCGCGATGAAGTCCGGGTAGTCGACCGGCTGCGTGTCGAACGTCCCGAAGTCGCGGTACTCGATGCGCAGCTCATCGAGCAGCGTGCAGAGGTCGCCCTTCAACTGGAAGCCGGCGTGATCGGAGCCGATGGCGACGCGCATGGCGTGGAGTGTACGCGTGGCCACCGGCCCGTGGTCGGCGTGCCCGGCCGCTACTCGTTCTCCAGGAGCGCCTTCAACGCCGCGAGGCGCTCGCGCCACGCCGCCTTCGTTCGCTCCGCGACCTCCGCGTCGAGAAGCCGCTCGTGGGCGACGGCCACCTGGACCTTGCCGGGTCCGGTCGGCGTGACGGCGACGATCAGGCGCGAGGGTGGGTCGTCCCAGTCGAACCGGGCCGATCGGCCGGCGGTCGCCGTGCGGAGGCGCATCGGCGCGTCCGGCAGCCACTCGGCGCGTAGCGAGGCATCGGTGAAGGC
>CAZKFP010000106.1:0-10091 GCA_964552085.1 uncultured Steroidobacteraceae bacterium | reverse complement strand
CGCAGTCGCTGATGGCGTACCTCGTCACGGCGGAGGCCCAGCAGATTTGGGTCGAGCGCGGTGGCGCGTTGTCGGCGAACAAGGACGTCTCTCCCGACGCGTACCCGGACGAGACCGGGAGCCGATCGGCGGAGGCACTGACCGGCGCGGAGACGGTGCGGTTCGACGCATCCGACCTGATGCCGGCGGAGATGGGGTCCGCCTTCCTGGAGGCGATCGTCAACGCCGTCCAGAATCCCGATGACCTCGACTCCATCCTTGCGAATCTGGACGAGGTCCAGGAGTCGGCCTACGCGCAGTAACGACTGACCACGGTCGGGTCGCCCCGCGAGGGCGGCCCGACCGTTCCCCTCAGCTCACACCGGAGGTCAGCAGATGGACACGCTGGTGACGGCGCTCATCGTGGTGGTCGGGGTTCCGGCGGCCGTGTGCGGCTACATCATCGCCACCGAGTGGGTCATCCGTGGATTCGCCTCGACGACGAAGACCAAGCTCCGCCCATGGCTGTGGGTCCTCCCCGCGTTCCTGTTCCTGAGCGTGTTCCTGATCTACCCGACGATCAGGACCTTCATCAACTCGCTCTTCGACCGCAACGACGAGTTCGTCGGGCTCCAGAACTACGCCGACCTCTTCGGGAGCGGAAGCTTCTGGCAGGTCCTGGCCAACAACGCGCTGTGGCTCGTCTTCTTCACCGGCGTCGTCGTCGTGCTTGGCCTCGTCATCGCCGTCCTCGCCGACCGCGTTCGGTACGAGAGCCTTGCCAAGGCCGTCATCTTCATCCCGATGGCCATCAGCTTCGTCGCGGCTGGCGTGATCTGGAGCTTCATGTACAACATCAATCCCGACATCGGAACGCTGAACGCCGGCCTGGTCGCGGTCGGCCTCGAGCCACAGGCGTGGATCCAGGAATGGCCACGGAACACGTTCATGCTCATCGTCGTCGGCATCTGGATGTGGGTCGGGTTCGCGATGGTCATCCTGTCCGCCGGCCTGAAGGGCATCAGCACGGAGCTGCTCGAGGCGGCGCGCATGGACGGCGCCACGGAGCTCCAGGTCTTCTTCCGCATCATCCTGCCGCTGCTGGCGCCGACCATCGCGGTCGTTGCGACGACGGTGGTCATCACCGCGCTCAAGACGTTCGATATCATCTACGTCATGACCGGCGGCCTGTTCAACACCTCGGTCATCGGCTTCGAGTTCTACCGGGAGCAGTTCACGAATCGCGATCCCGGTGCGGCGGCGGCGGTCGCCATCATCCTGCTCCTCGCGATCGTGCCGATCATGCTCATCAACATTCGGCGCTTCCAGGCACAGGAGGCAATCCGATGACGGCCGTCAACGGCACGGCGGGACGCACGCGGGAGCGATCCGACGTCGCGGGGCGCATCGTCCGCGCGCTCAACCGCTGGCCCGTCCACGTGACGCTGCTTTTCATCAGCCTGATCTGGTTCCTGCCCACCGTCGCCCTTCTCGTCAGCTCGTTCCGGCCGCCGAGCGAGGTGCTGACGAACGGCTGGTGGAACGCCTTCTCGTTGCCCTTCCAGTTCACCCTGGAGAACTACGAGAACGTCCTGGGCCAGAACCGCATGGGTGGGAGCTTCATCAACAGCCTGCTCATCACGATCCCGGCCGTCCTGATCCCGATCATGATCGCCGCCTTCGCGGCCTTCGCCTTCGCCTGGATGGACTTCCCCGGACGCAACGTCCTCTTCATCCTCGTCGTCGGCCTGCTCGTCATCCCGCTCCAGTCCGCCCTGATCCCCGTCCTCCAGATCATCACCGGTGTCGGACTCACCGGCTCGTTCCTGGCGATCTGGCTGGCGCATGCCGGGTTCGGTCTGCCGTTCGGCATCTTCCTGCTGCGCAACTTCATCGGCGCCCTGCCGAAGGAGATGTTCGAGTCGGCCTACATCGACGGCGCCAGCCCGGTCACGGCGTTCTTCCGGCTCGTGCTGCCCCTCTCCGTCCCGGCCATCGCCTCGATGGCGATCTTCCAGTTCATGTGGGTCTGGAACGACCTCCTCGTCGCGCTCATCATCCTGTCCGGCGGAGGCCCGTCCGTGCAGCCGATCACGGTCACGATCGCCGGACTCGTCCAATCCACCGGCCAGGGCTGGCACCTGCTGACCGCCGCGGCCTTCATCAGCATGGCCCTGCCGCTCGTCGTGTTCTTCAGCCTCCAGCGCTTCTTCGTCCGCGGCATCCTTGGAGGCTCGGTCAAGGGCTGACCAAAGGAATGGGCCGCACCACGCGTAACCGCGCGGTACGATACGCGCCTCTCGCTTGTCGCTTACGCACGGAGGATGACGGTGGAGCTCGAGCAGCAACTCGCATCGGTGCCGCTCCTGGCAGGACTCCAGGATCGCGTACGCCGCAGGCTGGCCGACATCGGCAAGCGTCGCACGTACGCCGCCGACGAGACAATCGTGCAGGAGGGCTCGACGGGCACCGCCCTGTACATCGTCCTCAGCGGGCGGGCCCGGGTCGAGCGCGGCGGCCAGGCGATCGGCCAGCTCGGCACCGGCGACTTCTTCGGTGAGCTCGCCCTGATCGAGGAGCACCCGCGCTCTGCGACCGTCGTCGCGAGCGAGGAGACCGACTGCCTCCTCTTTCCGGCCTGGGAGTTCAGCGCGCTCCTCGAGGAGCACCCGGAGATCGCCGTGCCGATCATGCGCGCGCTCATCGATCGGCTGCACCGCCGGGAGCACCACGGGGCCTGACGGCGCCTCGCGATGACCGAGCGCGTTGTCCTCGAGGTCGCCGCGAAGCGGGCGTTCGCCAGCGCCCTCGACTGGCCGGGCTGGTCCCGAAGCGGCCGGACGGAGGACGACGCCCTCCGGGCGCTCCTCGACCACGGCCCGCGCTTCGCCGTGGTGGCGCGGCGCGCGGGGCTTCCATTTCGTGCGCCGTCGTCGGTTCGCGACCTGGAGATTGTCGAGCGCCTGCCCGGTGGCGGCGTCACCGAGTTCGGTGCGCCGGGGAAGGCCGCAGCGGCCGAGGAGGCGCCGATCTCCGCGACGGATCTCGACCGGCTGCACGCGCTCATGACCGCTGCGTGGGCCGCGTTCGACGACGCCACGGAGCGGGCGCGCGGCATGCGGCTGGCGACCGGCCCGCGCGGGGGCGGACGTGTCGTGGCGAAGATCGTCGACCACGTCCGCGACGCCGAGGTCGCGTACCTCGGCAAGCTCGGCTCACGGGCTCCCGCCTTGGCCGAGGAGCTGCGTGCGACGTTCACCGCGGCGCTGACCGCCGCCGCCACCGGCCAGCCGGTTGCGAACCCGAGCAGGACGCGGAAGCTCTGGCCGCCGAGGTACGCCGTGCGTCGGGCCGCCTGGCACGTCCTCGACCACGCCTGGGAGATCGAGGACCGCTCGCCTCCGGCTAGCCGAGGCGCGTGAGGATCGTCTCGCGGTCGAAGGCCCAGTTGCCCGCCAGCAGCGCGACGCCGATGAGCACGGCCACGACGACGTTCCCCATCATCACCTGCCCCATGCTGAACGAGGCCTGGCCACTGAAGAACCCGGCGATCGCAACCCCGATGACCGGGATGACGATGAAGCCGCCGATCTGCTGCGCGGTGCGCGCATCACTCACGCGGGAGCTGACGATGATGCCGAGCAGGACGCTGAGCAGGCAGATGAGCGGCACGAGGCTGACCATCGCGACGCGCCACACGTCGTTGAAGATGAGGCGCGTCAGGGCCGGCTCGGCGATGAGGCCATTCGCGAGGCCGTAGAGGAGGAAGACGGCCCAGGTCGCGAGGATAGCCGGCGTGGCCGATGCGATCGCCTTGCCGATGAGCAGCTCGCTGACCTCGAGCGGCGTCGCCAGCTGCGGCTCGAGCGATCGGGCCGTCTTCTCACCGATGACCGACTGTGTCGCGATCGCCATCGGCACCATGGCCGGGATGAGGAGGAAGTAGGCCATGAAGTTCAGGACGATGAACCCCTGGGCGGCGAGCTTCGGCTCGAGGTCCGGGAACTGGCTGATGTACTGCTCGATCTGCCCGAGCTGCTGCGGATCGAGGTCGTTCACCTCGATGAACGCGACGATCCCGGTCGGGATCGCCGCGAAGACGAGTGCCGGAAAGATGACCGCGCCGAGGAGCATCCGGTTCGTGAGCAGATCGCGCGCCTCCTTGACGACGACCGCCCAGACGAGAGCCGGACGCATCAGGCCACCTCGGCGATGCGCAGCGCGTCGCGCTCGCCGGCCTCGCCGACCATGTCCAGATAGACCTGCTCAAGCGTGAGCGCCTGCTCGCTGACGGCGACGATCCGCGCCCCCGCGTCGACGAGGACCCGCACGAGCTCCGGGTTGTCGCCCCGCGGGTCACGCATCTCGACGAGGAGCGCGCCGTCGTGGGTGCGCGCCGCCTCCACGAACGGCAGATCGGCCAGCATCCCGAGGAACGAGTCCGGCCGTCGGGCGCCGACGAGGTCGACGCGAACCGAGGCCAACCCGTCGCGACGGCGCATGCCCGCCGGCGTGTCGACCCGTAGCAGGGTGCGCCTCATGATGCCTATCCGGTCACAGAGCCGCTCCGCCTCATCGAGGTTGTGCGTGCAGACGACGATCGAGCGACCGGCGTCACGCAGCGTGGCCACGAAGTCGCGGATCGTCTTCGCGGCGGATGGGTCGAGCGCGCTCGTCGGCTCGTCGAGGTAGAGCACCTCTGGCTCGTGGATGAGCGCGCGCGCGATCGCGACCTTCTGGCGCATTCCCTTGCTGAACCCGCCGACGCGCCGGTCACCCTCGTCGAGCAGCCCAACGACCCCGAGATAGCGGTCGACCGCGCGGCGCAGGGTCGCCCCGCGCAGCCCGTACAGGCGGCCGTAGTAGCCGAGGTTCTGGCGCGCGGTGAGCTTGTCGTGCAGACCGGGCGACTCGGTCAGGATGCCGGTCATGGCGCGAATCGCCTGTGAGCTCGTGCCCAGCTCGAGGCCGTTGATGCGCGCCGAGCCGGCCGACGGGGCGATGAGCCCCGCCAGCATGCGCACGCTCGTCGTCTTGCCCGCGCCGTTCGGGCCGAGGATGCCGAAGATCTCACCGTCGCCGACGGTGAAGCTCAGCTCGTCCACGGCGGTGAGCGAGCGGAAGCGCTTCGAGAGGCCCGTGACCTCGATCATCGCCGGTGCCCTCGATCGTGCGGGTCGAAGGTCGCGTCGTTCATGTCGGTGGACGCATGCTAGCCCGGATGCCTCGCAGGCGCCCATCGGTACGTTCGGCGGTAGGATGGCGCCGATGGAGGAGCGCACGCTCGGCAGCACGCACCCGTGGAGCGGCCACAGGATCCGCGTCCGCGTCGACGAGGTCGAGCGCGCCGACGGCCGGCGGATGGTACGCGAGATCGTCGAGCACCCGGGGCGGTCGCGATCCTGGCCTGGGACGGCGTGCGGCTGGCGATGGTCCGGAAATGGCGGCACGCAGCCGGAGGCGCGCTGCTCGAGATCCCGGCCGGGACGCTCGAGCCCGGTGAGCCGCCGTCCGAGACGGCCCGGCGAGAGCTGGCTGAGGAGGCCGGCCTGGCGGCCGCGGGTTGGGCCGAGGGTCCCCGCTTCTATACGGCGCCCGGCTTCTGCACCGAGCTCATGCACCTCTATCTCGCCACCGACCTGCGCGAGGCGTCGGCGGACGGCGACGAGGACGAGGAGATCGAGGTGGAATGGATGGCGCTCGACGAGGCGCTCGCCGCGATCGACGATGGTCGCATCGCCGACGCGAAGACGATCGCGGGTCTCGGCTGGCTGGCCCGCCGCATGGAGCGCTGACGCCGCTGGCATGGCGGTTGCCGTCAGAGTCGACAAGATGACTCTCGAGATCGACGATCCCCAGGCTTCCGCCGAAGAGGCCGACCTGCACTACGTGAGCGACGCGATGCTCGGCATCCGGCGGCGACGCGCGGGCACCGGCTTCAGCTACGCCGGCCCCGACGGCAAGCGCATCACCGACCGGGCTCGCATCGCGTGGTTCAAGCGACTGGCCATCCCGCCCGCCTGGACCGACGTCTGGATCAGCCCGCTCAGGCGCGGCCACGTCCTGGCCACCGGGCGCGACGCGCGCGGCCGAAAACAGTACCGCTACCACCCCCGTTGGCGGAAGGTGCGCGACGAGGCGAAGTACGGGCGCCTCGTCGAGTTCGCGCGCGCGCTGCCCCGGATCCGGAAGCGGACCGAGCGGGACCTGCGCCGGCGGGGCCTACCGCGCGAGAAGGTGCTCGCCCTCGTCGTACGCCTCCTCGAAGAGACCCTGATCCGGGTCGGCAGCGACGAGTACGCCCGCGACAACGGGAGCTTCGGGCTCTCCACGTTGCGCGACCGCCACGTCAAGGACGACGGGGCCGCCATCCGCTTCAGCTTCAAGGGCAAGTCGGGCAAAGAGCACACCGTCCGCGTCCGCGATCGGCGCCTGGCGCGGCTCGTGAAGCAATGCCAGGACCTTCCCGGCCAGGAGCTCTTCCAGTACGTCGACGACGATGGCCGGCGCCAGTCGATCGACTCCGGTGAGGTGAACGCGTACCTGCGCGAGATCAGCGGCGAGGACTTCACCGCGAAGGACTTCCGCACCTGGGCCGGTACCGTCGCCGCCTCGATGGCGCTCAAGGAGTTCCGCGAGATCGACGACGACGCGGGACGCAAGAAGGCGATCGTACGCGCCATCGAGGACGTGGCCAAGCAGCTCGGGAACACGCCGACCGTCTGCCGCGCGTGCTACGTTCACCCCGAGGTGCTGAGCTCGTACCTCGACGGCACGCTCATCGACGCGCTGTCCGCCCGTGCCCGTGGCGCCGGGCGCGGCGCGCACGCACTGCGGGCGGAGGAGGCGGCGGTCCTGGGCCTGCTCCAGGCGCGGCTCGCACGCGAGCGCCGCTCGCGGCGTCGCCCGGCCGCGTAGCCGGGGCCTTACTCCCCTCGAGGGGGCGGTGATGGGTCTCCGAGCCGCGCGACGGCCCGCTGGTACGCCTCGTTCTCCGGCTTGAGCAGCACCGCCATGCGCAGGTGCCGCCACGCCCCACGCCGATCCCCGAGCCGCGCCCGGGACAGTCCGAGGCCGAAGTGCGCGTAGTGGGCGACCGGATCGGAATCCACGATCGCGGCGAAGCGGTCTGCCGCGAGGGCGTGCGAGCCCTGGTTGAAGTACGCCTGTCCCAGGGCCTCGAGGATCGATGCCTTGCCGGGCTCGAGCACGAGCGCCCGCTCGAGCAGGACCGCTGCGGCTCCGAAGTGTCGCTCGGCGAGCATCCGCGAGCCACGCTGAAAGAGCTCGTACGCGGACTCGCGGTCGTCCGGGCGAAGATGCGGCTGCATCGGCCCAGCCTAGCGTCGCAGGTCGACCCGCTCCAGTCGCGGGTTCTCGGTTCGCCCCGGGATGCGGCCGCGCTTGGCGACCGGCCGGCCGTCGATCTCCTTGAGGTCGCCAGTGAAGTCGATCGGGCTGGCCTTGCTGATCGCGCTGCCGACCGCGAACGAGTCGACCGGGGCGCCGGCCTCGCGAAACACACCGATGCGGTCGACGTCGAGCCCGCCGGAGACGACGATCTTCACGTGCGAGTGGCCGGCCTGGTCGAGGCGCGCCCGCACCTCCCGCACGAGCTCCGGCGTCACCCGCCCGCGCTCGGACGGCGTGTCGAGACGGACGCCCCACAGCCGCTCCCCGAGCGCGTCCGCGACGCGCAGCGACTCCTCGGCCTCGTCCTTGAACGTGTCGACGAGGATGATGCGCGGGACATCGGTCGGGATGTGGCGGTCGAAGGCCTCGGCCGCGCGAACCGTGTCGCCGAAGATGAGCACCATCGCGTGCGGCATCGTGCCGGTCGGCGCCAGCCCCGCCAGGCGCGCCCCGGCCGGCGTGGAGGCGCCGATGCAGCCGCCGACGACGCTGGCGTAGTCCATCTGGTCGGCCACGCTCGGGTGGACGTGGCGAGCCCCGAAGCCGATGACCGGGATCGGGGCCGCGGCGTCGACGATCCGTCGTGCAGCGGTCGCCCAGCCGGACGAGCTGGCGAGGATGCCGAGAATCGCCGTCTCGTACAGCCCGAAGTCGGAGTAGCGCGCCTCGATCCGCATGACGACCTCCTTCACGGCGAAGAGATCGCCGTCGTGGAGCGACTCCACGCTCGGTGAGCCCCTGCCGTTCGCCTCGGCGAGGATCTCGCGCAGGTACGTCTTCGCCTCCTCCGCGCCGCACAGCACGCCGGCGCCACGCGAGAAGATCTCCATCGTGACGACCGGGTCGAGCCCCTCGGCCGCGAGGACCGTCCGAGCGCGATCGAGGTAGACGTCGGCGGTCTCGCCGGACAGGACGTCCGCCGTGGTCGGGAACTGCGGCGTCAGCCGCTTGGCGCTCATCGCGGCGGCGCGAGCGACGCGCGACGACGGAAGATGACGACGGCTGCGGCGACGAGGAGGACGAGAAGCAGCCCCAGGCTTGCGAGTCGCACGACGCCGGCGGTCGCGGCCGAAAGAGCGATGCGCTGCGCCTCGTTGATCGCCTCGTACGCGCCGCGCAGGTCCCCATCGGCAAAGCGGCCGCTGGCGAGGGTCAGCTCGGCCTGGGGGTCGGGCCCGCCGACGAGGCCGATGCGCTCGATGAACGACCGCTCCGCGGTGACATCCGCCGCCGTGTCCGCATACGCCTCGACGACGGCCCGTTCCGCCTCCAGCTCGTCGGTTGCCTCCTGCCCACCGCCGTAGGCCCGGTAGGCCTGCTGGAGGCGCTCCGGCGCGGCCAGGCCGGCACGCTCCATCTCGACTAGCAGCGCATCGCGCCGCTCGAGCCAGTCGGCGGCGGCGGCGATCTGAACGAGGGCCGCTTCGAAGCTCCAGTCGCGCATGGCGGCGCGGACCGGATCAGGCACACCCCAGCTGGCCGCGTCGTCGGCAAGCTCGTCGAGGGCGGCGCGGGCCTCCGCCCGCGGCTCGAGCAGCGCCACGTCCTCCGCGGTGAGCACGCGATCGCGGAAGAGCGGTGCCAGGTCCGCGTCGGCGACCGTCTCGAGGTGGTCGAGGAACGCGCGCGTGTCGAGCGGGACGCTCGGCGCGCCGACGCTCTCCGCGGATGGCTCGGGGTCGATCTCCGCGCTGTCATACGGCCCGATCGAGTCAGCGACGCGCGCCAGGACGCGGCGCAGCGCGTCGGCGCCGACGATCGCCTCGATCTCGTCGATCACGGCCCAGGAGGCGGCGTAGCCGTAGACCTCCTCGTCGACGGATCCGTTCGAGGACCAGGCGTCGAGCGGAACCGCCGAGGACACCCGCGCCTCGGCCTCGGCGACCGGGTCATACGGCAGCTCCACGCCGAGCGACTCGGCCACGCGGGCCGCCACCTCGCTGGCCATGCCCTCCCGGATCCAGCGCGCGTCGACAAGCGTGGGCGACAGCCAGACGTGCGCGACCTGGTGGACCGCGGTGAAGGGCGGCTGATCGAAGGCCACGAGGATCTCGTTGCCGGTCGGGACGCTCTCCGCGAAGCCGGAGGCATCGGTCGGGACCGACTCGGTCAGGATGAGCTGGCCGAGGCGTGGGTACGGCAGCCCGACCTCGATCTCGATGAGTGGCAAGGCCTCGACGATGAGCGCCAGCGTGCGCTCGCCCCAGGCCTCGTCGTCCGCGAACGCTCGGACGAGGAGGTCGGCGGTCCCGCCGGTCAGCGGCACGGTGGCTGACCGTTCGACGAGCTCGACCGGCCGCACTGCGGTGACGAGCGCAAGCCACTGGCCGGGATCGTCGATCGGCCCGCTCGTGAGCCGGGCGCCCTCCTCGGTCAGCGGGTCACCATCGACGCGCACCTCGTAGCCGGCGGGGATCGAGACGCTCACCTCGCCGGCCGTGCCGAAGCTCCACGCCGGGAAGACGGTCACCGACGGTCGGACCCGCAGGTGGGGGTCGTCGCTGTCGGGCAGCGTATACGTCAGCTCGAGCGCCGCCTCCTCCTCGTGGCGCAGGTCCTCGCGGAGCTGGATCGTCGCGACGTGGACGCCATCGTCGTTGACCGCCGCGCTGACCTCGAGCTCACCGTCGCCATCGCTCGCCGCCACCTCGGTCGCCGCGTCGTGGATCGCGAGCTGCAGCTCGTCGAAGACGCTGAAC
>CAZKFP010000105.1:0-9266 GCA_964552085.1 uncultured Steroidobacteraceae bacterium | reverse complement strand
CCGTGCCGACGCCGGGGTCGACGACGGCGAGGTGCACGCCGACCGGCAGGTAGGGAAGCGCGGAGCGGAGCACGAACGCGCCATCGCGAATCGCGAACTTTCGCACCGTGTGCGAGATGTCGACGATCTGCGCATCGCGGCAGATCGAGAGGATGACCCCGCGGCATGTCGCCGCCGCGCCGTCGAGCCCGAAGTCGGTGAGGAAGCCGATGACCGGCCGCTCCGCGCGCTCCATCGCGTCAGCTGAGCGAGACTGTCTCGCGGTGCCGCGCGACGTGCGCCGCCATCCCGAGCTCGGACCGGATCCGCCCGGCGAATGCCTCGGCGGCATCCGGATCGCCATGGACGATGAAGACCGTCTTCGGCGACCCTCCGTCGCCGAAGTGGCGCAGCCAGGCCTCGAGCTCGTGCTGGTCGGCATGGGCCGAGAAGCCGCTGATCACGCGCACCCGGCAGCGGACGGGGATCTCCTCGCCGTCGATGCGCGCGGTCTTGCCCCCGTCCTGGAGATGCCGCCCGAGCGTTCCCTGGCCCTGGTAGCCGATGAAGAGCAGCGTGCACTTCGAATCGGGCAGGAAGTCCTTGAGGTGGTGCATGATCCGCCCGCCGGTCAGCATTCCGGAGGCGGCCACGACCATGATCGGCCGCTTGGCATGGCGGATCGCCTTGGACTCGTCGGGCGTATCGGTGAACTGCTGGCCGGGGTACTCGAGCGGCGACTCACCGGATTCGATGAGCGCCTTCGTCTCGGTGTCGTAGATCTCCGGGTGGTCGTGATAGACCCGCGTGGCGCGAGAGGCCATCGGCGAGTCGAGGTAGAGCGGCATGCGCGGGATTCGACCCTCCCGGACGAGGTCGTCGAGGACCCAGATCACCTCCTGCGTGCGGCCGATGGCGAAGGCGGGGACGAGCAGCACGCCCTCGTCGGAGCTGACTTCGCTCACGGCGGCGACGAGGCCCTCGATCGCCTCGTCGTGCGAGTCGTGCTCGCGATTGCCGTACGTCGACTCGACGACGACGTGATCGGCATGTGCGATCGGGGTCGGGTCGCGCAGGATCGGGCTCTCGTCGCGCCCGAGGTCGCCGGAGAAGACGACCGTGCGCGAGACATCGCCGTCGCTGACCCGCAGCTCGATGATCGCCGAGCCCAGGATGTGCCCGGCATCGTGGAACACGGCCGTGACGTTGTCGGCGGCGCGCACCTCGTCGCCGTAGTCGCAGCCGCGCATCTGGCTCATCGTCGTGTCGACGTCGCGCTCGTCGTAGAGGGGCGAGCGGGTCGTCGTCCGACCCTCGGGCCGGGCCGTGCGCAGGCGCTCCGGCAGCTGCTCGTCGTCGACCCCCTCGGCCGTCGCCTCGGACTCCTTCTGCGCGGCGCGGTCCGCCTTCCGCGCCTGGCGCCGGTTCCAGCGCTCGGTGAACTCCACCTGCAGCTTGGCGGAGTCGCGCAGGACGATCTCGGCGAGGTCGACCGTTGCGCGCGTGGCGTGGATCGGCCCGCGGAAGCCGGCCCGCACGAGGGCGGGCGTTCGGCCGCAGTGGTCGAGGTGGGCGTGAGTCAGGAGCAGCGCGTCGAGGGCCTCGGCCTCGAAGGCGAAGGGCAGGTGGTTGCGCTCGACCTCGTCCGGCGACCCCTGGAACATGCCGCAGTCGACGAGGACCCGACGCTCGCCGGCCGTCACGAGGAACTGCGAGCCGGTCACGCATCCGGCGGCGCCAAGGAACTGGATCTCGATCCCCATCGGTTCTTCTCCATCGGTGGGCTGGCGCTCGGGCCATCGAGTATCGCCGATGCAAGTCGGGGGCCGCGTATGATCGGTACGATGGCCTATCCATTCGAGCCGCCCCTCGAGCCGATGCTGGCCAAGCCGGCCGCCGCCATCCCGACCGGCGAGGGCTGGATCTACGAGCCGAAGTGGGACGGCTTCCGTGCTCTCGTCTTCCGGGACGGTTCTGACCTCTTCGTCCAGTCGCGCGACCTGAAGCCGCTGAACCGATACTTTCCCGAGCTCGAGGGCCCGCTCCTCGCGGTCGGCGGCCCGTCCGGCCGCTTCGTGCTCGATGGCGAGGTCGTCATCGCCCGCCCGGCCGGTGGCCTCGACTTCGACGCGCTCCTGCTGCGCATCCACCCGGCGGCCTCGAGGGTGAAGATGCTGTCGGAGGCGTCGCCGGCCTCGTTCGTCGCCTTCGACTGCCTCGCCGCCGGCGGCGACGACCTCCGCGGGCGCCCGTTCGAGGAGCGCCGCGCGGCCCTCGGGCGGCTGCTCGCCTCGCCGCCGGCGTCTGTCCGGCTCACGCCGTCGACGGACGACCCCGACGTCGCCCAGCACTGGTTCGACGTCTTCGAGGGGGCCGGCCTGGACGGTGTGATCGCGAAGCGAGCGTCCGATCCGTATGCGCCCGGCAAGCGCACGATGGCGAAGATCAAGCACGCCCGGACCGCCGATTGCGTGGTCGCCGGCTTCCGTTGGCACAAGAACGGGCCCGGGACCCTCGTCGGCTCGCTCATGCTCGGTCTGTACAACGACGCCGGTGACCTCCAGTCGGTTGGCGTGACCGCATCGTTCACGATGGCCCGCCGTGCCGAGCTCGTCGAGGAGCTGGAGCCGTACCGGGATGGCGGCATGGAGGACCATCCCTGGCGCGATTGGGCGCTGGCGGAGGCCTCCGCCGCGGAGCAGGGCCGGCGCCTGCCCGGCGCGCAATCCCGCTGGAACCGCGGCAAGGACCTTTCCTGGGAGGCGGTCCGGCCCGAGCTCGTGTGCGAGGTCGCGTTCGATCACCTCCAGGGCGACCGCTTCCGCCATGCCGCCACCTTCCGCCGCTGGCGTCCCGACCGCTCGCCGGCCGACTGCCGCTACGACCAGCTCGAGGAGACGCCGGCCGCCCTGCTCTCCGACCTGTTCGGTCGTTGAGCCTGCCTGCGACCCGGTCCGCCGCTCCGATCCGCTTGACTTCGGGTCGTCCCGCGGCGCTCGCGCTACACTTCACGGCCCCTGAGGCTGCGCCAGCCAGCCGAACCAACCACGTGCCCGGAGGTCCCCTCGTGTCCGTCGCCCTCGACCCAAATGCCGCCGTCAACGATCTCGCCGACCGATTCTGGGACGGCATCCTGGAGCGCGACTCGATGTGGGCCACCGTCCTGGGCGACGAGCGCTTCAACGACCGCTGGCCGGACCTGGGACCGGACGGCCGCGCCGCCGACGAGGCGGCCTTCCGCGCCACGCTGGCCGAGGCGCAGGAGATCCCGGTCGAGGGCCTCGATCCGGAGCAGGTCATCACCCGCGACCTGCTCATCCTCGTCAGCGAGAACCAGCTCGAGGCGCTGGCCCAGAAGCAGTACCAGCTGGCGGTCGACCACATGTCCGGGCCGCAGGTGTGGCCAGCCGAGATGGGCCAGTACCAGCCGGCCGACACGCCGGAACGGCTCGAGAAGCTGCTCGCCCGGTACCGCGCCTACCCCACGCTCATCGAGCAGTACATCGGGACGCTGGCGGAGGGCGTGGCGGATGGCCGGACGGCCGCTGCCGTGCCGGTCCGGCGCGCAATTGAGCAGATCGACCGGCTGCTGGCCATGACGCCGGCCGACCACCCGGCCGCGTCGATGGCGCAGGTCTCCGACGAGGATCGGCCGCGGGTCGTGGAGGCTGTGGAGCAGGACGTGTACGGCGGCCTGCGCCGGCTGCGCGAGTACCTCGTCGATGAGTACGAGCCCCATGCCCGGCAGCAGCCCGGCCTGAGCGCGACCCCCGGCGGAGAGGCCGCCTACCGGCTGGCGATCCGGATGCAGACGACGGTCGACACGACGGCGGCCGAGGTCCATGCCTTCGGGCTCGCCGACCTCGAGTCGATCGAGGCGGAGAAGGACGAGATCGCCCGGCGGCTCGGCCATGCCGACCGGCACGCCCTGCGCGAGGCGCTCGCGGCCGATCCGGTGAACCACACCTTCGACCCCGATGCCATCGTGAGCCTGGCTCAGGAGCAGACCGACCGCGCCTACGCGGCTGCGCCGGACTACTTCGGCCGCCTGCCGAGCGCGAACTGCTACGTCAAGGCGGTCGAGCCGTACCGCGAGGCGGAGTCACCCCCCGCGTTCTACATGCCGCCGTCGATCGACGGATCGCGCCAGGGCCAGTACTACATCAACACGTACCAGCCGGCCGATCGGCAGCTGCACAAGATCGCGGCGATCACGTTCCACGAGGCCACGCCGGGCCATCACTTCCAGATCGGGATCGAGATGGAGCTCACCGGCCTGCCCGCCTTCCGCACCCTCGGGGCGCGGATGGCCGGCTCCGCCTACGTCGAGGGCTGGGGCCTGTACACCGAGCGGCTGTCCGACGAGATGGGCCTCTACGCCGACGACCGGGAGCGGCTCGGCATGCTGGACGCCCAGTCGTTCCGGGCGGCGCGGCTCGTCGTCGATTCGGGGCTGCACGCGATGGACTGGACCCGCGAGCAGGCGATCACGTTCATGCACGAGCGCGGCTCGCTGCCGATGGTCGACGCGGAGATCGAGGTCGATCGGTACACGGTGTGGCCCGGCCAGGCGCTGTCGTACAAGATCGGCCAGCGCGAGATCGAGCGGGCTCGGGCGGACGTGTCCGAGCGCATGGGCGACCGCTTCGACCTGCGCGCCTTCCACGACGCGGTGCTCGGGCACGGCTCGGTTCCGCTCGCGACGCTTCGTCGGGAAATTCTCGGCTGGGTCGAGGCCGCCGTCGCCGAGCGCTGAGTCAGCCGCCGGGTCCACGCTCCTAATCGGTCCACGGGTCGTAATCGGGCTCCGGCGGCTCGGCGGCGGGTCGCAGCGGCTCGGGGACGTTGCGCAGGTTCACGCGCACGCGCCACCACACCGTGGACCGCCCGCGCATCCCGTCCACGAGCACGTCCTCGGGATCGCGCACGGTCGCGGCGGCCTCGGGATGCCGCTCGCGCCAGCGGTCGAGGCCGGCGAGCGCGTCGGTCTTGTCGGCCGCCTGGCTGATGACGAGCAGCGGCTGCGTCGATCGACGGCGGCCGGTGGGCGGGACGCTGCCATCGGGATTGCGCGCCGGCGGCGAGGGAATCGCCGGCGCCACCGAGCCGGCCCGTCCGCGAGGCGCGGACGGATCGGGCGCCGTGCCGTCCGGCGGCGCGCGGCGCTTCGAGGGTTGGACGCGCGCCGGCTCGCCCGCCTGCTTCGCGTAGTGCGGCGGCCAGGGCGCGTCACCGAGCCCCTCCGCCTCGTGGCGGGCGACGAGATCGAGCAGCGGCTCGAGGGAGAAGGCGCGGTCGTCGATGCCGGCGCCCACATCGCCCAGTCGCGCATGGCGCTCAGGGACGCTGCGCAGCGTGAAGTCGTCCAGCTCGGCTGCGGGGACCTCGTCCCACGTCAGCGGCGCGCTGACCGTGGCCGTCGGCCGCGGCCGGACCGAGTAGACCGACGCGACCGTCCGATCCTTCGCGTTCTGGTTGTAGTCGAGGAAGACGCCATGGCGCTCCTCCTTCCACCACTTGCTCGTCGCCAGGGCCGGCGCGCGCCGCTCGACCTCGCGGGCGAGCGCGAGGGCCGCGCGCCGGACGTCGCCGAAGCCCCAGCGCGGCTCGAGCCGGACGTACACGTGGATGCCGCGCGAGCCCGACGTCTTCGGCCACGCCGCGTAGCCGAGCTCGGCGAGGACCTCCTGCACGACGAGCGCGACCGCGCGGACGTCGGCCCATGGCACGCCGGGACCCGGGTCGAGGTCGACGCGCAGCTCGTCGGGGTGCTCGAGGTCCGCGGACCGCACCGGATGCGGGTTGAGGTCGATGCACCCGAGATTCACGACCCACGCGAGGGCCGCGACGTTGTCGACGACGACCTCGTCGGCGGTCCGTCCCGACGGAAACGACAGCTCGACGGTGCGCACGAACGGGGGCACCGACTTCGGCGCGCGCTTCTGGAAGAAGGCCTCACCCTCGGCCCCGTCGACGAAGCGCTTGAGCGCCATCGGCCGGTCACGAACCCCGAGCAGTGCGCCGTCGGCCACGGCGAGGTAGTAGCGCACGAGGTCGAGCTTCGTGATCCCGGCCTCGGCGAAGAACACCTTGCCGGGGTTGCTGATCGTCACCTCGTGCCCGTCGAGCGAGAGGATCTCCGTTTCGCCGCGTCCCATCTCGCCGACAGCGTACCCTCTGCGGAGCGACCGGCACGAGCCTTGCGAAGGGGCTTCGACTCATGATCGATCGAGCCAAGGGCATCCTCTCCCGTCTCGACGCGTGGAGCATGGAGCACCGGCTGCCGCGCGTCTCGCGACGTGCGATGGCCGGCTTCATGAACCACGAGGCGCTCCAGTACGCCGGCAGCATGGCGTACTTCGGCGTGCTCTCCATATTCCAGCTGCTCGTTCTCGGCGTCGTCGTCGGCTCGTTCGTCCTCGGGGATGACGGCGCCAGGGCCTTCGTCATCGAGCAGGTCGAAGCGAGCACGCCGATCGCCGGGGAGACCGCCGCCGAGATCATCGACGCGGTGATCGAGTCCCGCGGCGGCATGACGATCATCAGCATCGGCTTCCTCGTCTGGAGCGCGCTGGGCATCTTCTCCGCGCTCTCGAACGGCATCAGCCGCGCCTTCGAGAATACGCCGCAGCGCCCGTTCCTCAAGGACAAGCTCATCGGCCTGCTGCTCATGGCGATGACCGGCGGGCTCGCGGTCGGGTCGCTCGTCATCGGCATCGTGACCGGCATCCTGCAGGAGATGGCTGCCGGCGTCGTCACCGGGGTGCCCGGGGGCGGCACAGCGCTCTGGCTCATCGGCTTCGTCGTGCCGATCGTCTTCATCTTCCTGGCCTTCTGGTTCATCTACCGCATCGTCCCGAACCGGCCCGTCACGTGGGGCGAGGTCCTCCCCGGCGCGATCCTGGCGGCCGTGCTGTGGACGGTCCTGCGCTTCGGGTTCACGTACTACGCGACGAACGTCGCCAACTACGACTCCGCCTTCGGTCCGCTCTCGACCGGCATCACGCTGCTCGTCTTCCTCTACTTCGCGAGCGTCGTCGTCCTGCTCGGCGCCGAGTTCGCGCGGGCGAACGCGATCGACGACGAGGTCGGGATGATCGAGGCTGCCGATCCTCGCTTCTTGCCGGTCGTCGCCGAGGTCCCGCCGGGCGCCGCCTCCGCGCCGAAGCGGGGCCTCCCGCGGCTCATCGTCCTGGCCGGCGGCGCGCTCGTCGGGATCGTGATCGGGCGGGTCACGAAGCGCCAGGACGACGACCTCTAGGCGCGTGCGGCTGGCGGCGGACTAGACGGGTGTAGTACATTCGGCCCTGTTCCGGTGCCGTTAGGCATCGGTCACCATCGCCCCGCATCACTCGCTACGGGGCATAAGGGCAAATTGCACAGCAGGATCACCGCTCGATGAGGCGGCGATCTCATCTGGCCGTCACGCTCGTTGCCCTGCTGACAGTCGGATGGACCGCCGTCACAACACAGCCCAGCGGCTCGGCCCTTGCCGCTGATCCCCAGGCCGAACTGGCCAAGACCCGCGCACAGCTCGCAGACGCACAGTCGGCGCAGCAGTCACTGGCGGCTACCCTCGACCGGCAGCGCTCCGAGCTCGCCGACCTGCAGCGCCGCTCCGCCGACCTCGACGTCCAGCTCGACCTCGCGCGGGCCGAGCTCGAGGCGGTCACCGCCGAGTACAACCGCGTCAGCGCCCTCCTCGTCGAGGTCGGAGAGCAGGTCGCGCAGATCGAGGCGCGACTGGCCGAGCTCCATGCGCAGATCGATGCTCTCGACGCCGAGCTGACGATCGTCGCGAACGACATCACGCGCCGCAGCGCCGCGCTCCAGGACCGCGAGGCCCTCCTCGAGGAGCACCTCCGCTCAGCGTACGAGCGCAGCCAGACCTCGCTCCTCGAGATCCTCCTCTCCGCCGAGTCGCTCGACGAGGCGACGACGCAGGTCGGCTACCTCATGGCGATCTCGGACCAGGACGCCCTCCTGGCCGATGAGATCCGTTCCATCCGCGAGGAGCTCGAGACCCGCCGCGCGACACTCCGGGACGGGCGGCGCTCCCTGGCCGAGGCGCGCGCCGTGGCGCGCGACGAGGAGGCGATGCTCAAGGCGCGCCGGGACGAGCTCACCGTCCTCGAGGCGCAGCTGGCGACGCTGCGCGCCGCCGCCGATGCGAAGCGGGCCGAGCAGGAGGCGGCGCTGAACGCGTCGCTCGCAGCCGAGGGAGATGTCCAGGCCAAGATCGCCGACAACGAGCGTGCCGCCCAGGCGGCGGCCGAGCTGGCGCACCGGCTCCAGCGGCAGGCGGCGGCGCAGCAGGCCGCCATCGCCGAGGCGAAGCGTCGTGCCGCCGCGGAGGCGGAGGCTCGCCGTCGGGCGGCGCAGGAGGCGGCAGTTTCGGCCTACGGCTTCCGCTGGCCGGAGCGCTCCTTCCGCATCACGCAGGAGTGGGGTCCGACCGGCTTCAGGCTCGAGCCGCCCTACACGTACGGCGGGGTCTACTACCCGAACTTCCATGGCGGGATCGACTTCACCAACGGCTGCGGCACGCCGATCCATGCCGCGGGGGCGGGCGTCGTCGTCGCCTCGGGGCAGCCGCTGCTGCCGTGGGACAGCGGTTTCGGCGTCATCGTCGATCATGGGGGCGGGATCCAGACCTGGTACTGGCACATGCAGGCCCGCGTCGTCGTCTCGCCGGGCACGATCGTGACGAGCGACTCGGTCATCGGCTTCGAGGGCTCGACCGGCATGTCGACCGGCTGCCACGTCCACTTCGCCGTCAATCACCACGGCGTCTGGGAGAACCCGCGGAACTACCTGCCGTAGGTCAGGCGGGGGCCGACACGGGGACGGCGGGGAGGTAGAGCCGGTCGACGTACTCGCTCAGCATCCGCGCCGTGCTGAACTGCCACAGCGCCGAGGCGATCGATGCGCGCATCGTGGCGACCCAGGCCGGCGGAACACCGTCGTCGCGGTCGAAGAACAGCGGCACGATCTCCTGTTCGAGGAGCCGGTACAGCTCGGTGGCATCGGCGGCATCCTGGGCTTCGTCGTCGCCGTCGGGCTCGCGGTCGCCGATGGCCCAACCATTCGATCCGTTGAACCCCTCGTCCCACCACCCGTCGAGGATGCTGACCGAGGGAATGCCGTTCATCGCCGCCTTCATGCCCGAGGTGCCCGAGGCCTCCATCGGCCGTCGCGGATTGTTCAGCCAGATGTCGACGCCGCCGACGAGGAAGCGGGCGATGCGCATGTCGTAGTCCTCGACGATGAAGACCCGTCCGCGCAGT
>CAZKFP010000104.1:0-2770 GCA_964552085.1 uncultured Steroidobacteraceae bacterium | reverse complement strand
GCCGGTCGGCTTCGTCATGCTCAGCTGGAACGTCACCCCGCGGCCACCGGACATCATCGGTCCGTGGTTCCTCTGGAAGCTCATCGTCGACGAGCGGCACCAGCGCCGCGGCATCGGGCGCGCGATCGTCGATGAAGTCGTCCGGCTCATTCGCGCCGAGGGGGCGACGGAGCTGCACACCAGCCACGTGATCGGCGAGGGGGGCCCTGGCGGCTTCTACGACCGCCTCGGGTTCGCCCCAACAGGTTCCTTCGATCCGGAGGGCGAGCGCATCCTCCGACTCGATCTCGCTTCCCCATAGACACGCTGCGGTTGACACGAGGTGGCACACTATCGCCATGCGTGACACATCGGTGGTGGCGGTGGGACCGAAGGGGCGCGTCGTGATTCCGGCTGGGATCCGGCACGAGCTGGGGATCGAGGAGGGGAGCGAGCTCGTGGCACTCGTCGAGGGCGAGGCGGTGGTGCTCGTACCGAGATCGGCGATAAAGTCCCGTCTGCGCTCGATTTTCGCCGACGTGCCGGGGAGCATGCGCGACGACTTGATCACCGAGCGCCGAGCCGATGCGGCTCTCGGGGCCCGCGGCGGGTGACGACGGTGGTCGACGCATCGGTGGTGCTCGCGTGGCTCCAGGACGAGCCGGGCGCGGACGAGGCCGAACCGATGCTCATGGAGGGCGTCATTGGCGCGGCGAACTGGTCGGAGGTGCTCCAGAAGGCCAAGCAACATGGGGCTCCCGCCGGTACGGTCGCCCGCTTGCTCGAATCGTTCGGCCTGCGCGTTGTCGAGGTCAACGCGGACGACGCCGAGTTGGCCGCCGGCCTCTGGCGGCAGGGGAGCCCGCTGTCGCTGGCGGATCGGCTGTGCCTCGCGCTCGGCTTGCGCCTCGGGATCGGCGTCGCGACCGCGGACGTGGCTTGGGCGGAGGTGGAGGGCGCTCCGGCGGTGCATCTGGTCCGCTGATGGCACACTCCCTCAGCGGGGCTCCAGGATGACGACCGCGGTCTCGGTCGGCCGGCGCGCGGCCCAGGCGTCGAGCTGGTCGCCGTCGTACCGGCGCCACAGCTTCCATAGGCGCGGGCGCTCTTCGGGGGTGGCGGCGCGGCCGTGGACGGCGAGGGTGCGATCGTGGAGCTCGACCGTCGTGTCCGGGTTCGCCTGGAGGTTCAGCCACCAGGCCGGCTCGGGCTTGCCCCACCCGTTCATCGCCATTGTCACGAGGTTCGGCCCGTCCTCGTAGTAGCCGAGGATCGCGGCTCGCTCGAGGCCGCTCTTTCGACCGATCGTCTTCAGCCGCATCATGCCCCAGTCCTTCTCGGATGCCGGCCGCAGGCCGATGCGTCCGCCGCTGGCCCGATGGATGGCGCGGTGGATGATCCAGGCGGCGTGGATGACCGGGCGCGGTGGCAGCCACCCTCCCGGCTTGCCGGGGGTCTCGGGCGTGGTTGTCGTCGTCATCGCTTGTTCTCCTTCGTGGTGGCTGGGTACTGGAAGACGTCGTCGAGGGGGACGCTGAAGGCGCTGGCGATCTGAAAGGCCATCTCGAGCGACGGGGAATAGCGGCCCTGCTCGATGGCGATGATCGTCTGGCGCGTCACGCCGACCCGCTCGGCGAGCTCGGCCTGGGTCATTTCGCCGTGCGCGAAGCGCAGCCGGCGGATGTCGTTCGTGACTCGCGTCGGCCTGACCATCGGTCAGAACCCCCGGCGGTAGGCGACGAGCTTGATCACCGCGCCGACGACGGCCTGCACGACGAAGACGAGGTAGATCGCGTTGGCGATCCAGAAGTGATCGGCCCCGATCAGGGCCAGGATGAACGGACCGACCATACCGATGCCGATGACCATCCCGGCGACGTACTCCCCGAAGCGGCCGATGTCGCGGTCGCGGACGTCCTCCCGGTACGACTCACTGGGCCGCACGACCTCGATCGCGATGCGCCCGATGATCGAACCGGCAATCGCCGCGCCGATCGTCAGCAGCAGGATCGGCTGGTACTCGACCTGGGGTAGCGGCGTCGTGCCGGCGCGGCCGAGCACGAGCACGACGTAGGCCGCGTAGGCGGTCGTGGTGGCCGCGAGGTAGACCCACTGGCCCTTCTCTTCGTAGGACATGCCGGCGCTCCCGATGTACAGAATCCTTGACATCGGACACTGTAAAGCACCGCAGACACCATGTCAAGAACACTAGACATGCCCAGCAAGCGCGGGGGCGAGCGGTCAGGTGCGCAGGAGCTCGTCGGCCGCGTCGTTCACTCGGGGAGACGGGAGCGTTGCTCTAGAGCGGGTCCTTCAGGAGCAGCGCTCCATCCGCCGGGTGGTCAGTGCGAAGGTGATTCCAGATGCCGACGGCGGTCCGATGCTGGCGCCAGACCTCGACGGCGAGCAACGCGGCGGCGACGCCGACGATAATCGCCAGGGCACCGCTGATCAAGGCGTACTGGTCGTTCCCGCCCATCAGGAACATGACCGAGATGAGGGCCATGACGGGCGTCGCGAGGGCAAGCAGGATCTGTGGGGTGCGCCACTGATCCTCTCGGCGCCGGGCATCGTGGTAGTCGCGCAATAGGGAATCGAACTGCCGATGCCACGCACGCCCGCGACGCTCGACACGTTCACGACGACGCCTTCGCGCGAGGCGTCCAGCGCCTCTTTCGCCGCGCGCGCCATGAAGAACGGCCCCTTCAAATTCACGCCGAGAATGCGGTCCCAATCCTCGTTCGACAAACCTTCGAGGTCGGGGTGCGCGACAAACGTCGTCGTGCCCGCG
>CAZKFP010000103.1:0-6954 GCA_964552085.1 uncultured Steroidobacteraceae bacterium | reverse complement strand
AGTCGACCGCCGGCGCGATCGGCGGATACGCGGTCGAGATCTCGCGCTCAGGGCTGCGCAGCGCCGTGTAGTGATGGAAGTCCGGGTGGCTGCTCGGCGACCACTCGAGCAGGACCCCGCCCTCGCAGCTCGTCGTCTCGAGGTCCATGACGCTCGGATCGGGCGTCGGTGTCGGTGCGAGCGTCGGCGCGGAAGTTGGCGTCGGCGCACGGGTCGGCGTCGGCGCGGGGGTCGGCGTGGCGGGCACCGTGGCGACCCCATCGTTCACCTGGACCCCGAAGCCGGCGCAGCCCGACACGAGGGCGGCGAGCGAAAGGAGGAGGCAGCGACGCAGGGGCCCGAGCATCCGCGAGACCCTAGCATGCCGGCCCACCGGAAGCGTCTCGAGCTAGCCGCCCGGTTGGCGGCGCAGCTCCTCGCCGATGCCGTCGATGAACAGCTCCACCCCTCCGCAACGAGGGCAGACGAAGACGTCGAACCGCTCCTTGTTCACGAACAGCTCGCCGAGCTCACCGAGGACGCCCCAGCGCGTGCCCTCGTGGAAGTCGCGGGTGCCGACGAACTCGAGTGGCACCTCGCACCGGGAACAGACGATCGGACCGTTCATCGGCCTATTGTCGCCGCATGGATGACACGCCGACCCCTGCGCCCGTCCGACAGATGCGCCTCGTGGTGGAGGCCGATGACTACGACGAGGCGGTCCGCTTCTACCGCGATCTCCTCGGCCTGGTGGAAGAGGAGGCGTTCGAGGGCGACGGCGGCGCCCGCGTCACGATCCTGCAGGCGGGTCGCGCGACGCTCGAGATCGCGAACCCGGCACAGAAACGGATGATCGACGAGGTCGAGGTGGGACGCCAGGTCGCGGGCAAGTATCGCGTCGCGTTCGAGGTCGCCGACAGTGCGGCAACCACCGACCGTCTCGTGGCGGGTGGCGCGGAGCTCGTCGCCGAGCCGACCGAGACGCCCTGGCGCTCGCTCAACGCGCGGCTCGAGGCGCCCGCCGACCTGCAGATCACGCTCTTCCAGGAGCTCGGGCCTGCAACGGGAGACGAACGCTAGATCGGTCGCCCACGAGGCCCCACGAGCGGCGACTCGACCCTCAGGGAGCGGTGTAGGCGAGCACCTCGGTCTGGGCGACGATGACGATGCCCAGGGCGGTCGAGCGCACGGCCTGCAGCCGCGCGAAGTACGTCGTGCCCGGCACGAGCCCCTCGACGACGACGCGGTCGGTGGCCTGCTCGCTGATGACGGCCCAGTACGAGTCGCCCGGGTACGACGGCGCCGGGTTCGTCTCGGAGTACACGAGCTTGTACCAGGTGAAGCAGTCCGACCCGCCCCCGTACGGCGTCCAGGCGAACTTCGTCTGCCCCGGCTCGGCCGCGAAGGCCGAGAGCGGACCGAGCGCCTGCGTCGGTCGCGATGCCGCCAATCCGACGGACGATGCGGCGATCACCCGGTTCGCCGCGTCGAGCGCGAACGTCCGATAGTAGAACGCAACGCCCGGCGTGGCCGATGTGTCAGGCGCGCTCGTCGCGCCTCGATCCTTGCTCACCGTTCCCGGCAGCTCGACCGCGCCGTTCTGCGCGGGATACGCGGTGGGAATGCTGGCGTTCGTGCTGCGCAGCGTCACGTAGCGATGGAAGGCTTCATCGGTGACCTTGCTCCACTGGAGGACGACGCCGCCGTCGCAGCCGCTGACGATGAGCGACATCGGGGCCACGACCGGCGCGGGCACCGGCGTCGGCTTCGGTGTCGGGATCGGGGTCGGCTTCGGCTTAGGCACCGGCGTCGGGGTCGGGGTTGGCGTGGGCGTGGGCGTGGGCGTCGGGGTCGGTGTCGGTGTCGGGGTTGGGCTTGGCGTTGGCGACGGTGTGGGAGTCTCCACCGCGCCCCCTGGCACGCCGACGACGACCGGCACCGGCGTCCGCGCGGGCGGCGGCGGCGGCGGCTCCGGGCGGGTCGCGATGAGCACGGCGCCCGCGGTCGCGCCGACGGCGACCGAGAAGAGCGCGCCGGCCATGATCGGTGCCAGGCGCCGACCGTTGAGGAGGGCACCGAGCGACCACCGGGCTCGCGCCGGCCGGATCGCGACCGGCGGCAGCTGGGCGATGAGCTGCCGGCGCAGGTCGGTCCCGAAGGCCGTGCCGGGGAGGGCGTCCGAGCGCTCGCGGGCCGCGGCGCCGGCGGTGGCGAGCTCGCGTGCGAGCTCGGTGTCGTTACGCCACATCGCTCACCTCCACGATCTCACGCGACTCGGCGGCCATCGCCGCTCGCAGCGCGCCGACCGCCCGGTGCAGCTTCACGGCGAACGTGCGCCGCGAGCAGCCGAGGATCGCGCTGGCCTCGGCGGGCTCGAGGTCGTCGTAGAAGCGGAGCGCGAGCACGCGACGGTGCGTGCCGGAGATGCGGCCCATCGCGCGGCGCAGCTCGTCGCGATCGATGGCCGCGGCCAGGGCATCCGGCGCCGGGTCGATCCGGTCCTCGTCGTCGACGGCGTGCAGCCGGCGCGCGGCGCGGACGTGGTCAATGACCGCGTTGGCCGCAACCCGGTACAGCCAGCCACCGAAGGCGTCGTTGCGGAAGCGCTTTCCACGGAGCGCGTTGAGTGCGCGCTCGAACGTGGCGGCGGTCAGGTCCTCGGTCACGCTGCGCTCCGCGATGCGACGGTAGATGAAGCCATAGATCCTCGGCAGGTAGAAGTCGTAGAGCTCACCGAACGCCGCGCCGTCGACGCCCGCGCGCGCGACGAGCGCGCGCTCCCGCTCCTGAGGCATCCGCGTAGTCCGGGCAGGCGTCGAGCCACCGGCCGCTGGGTGCGGGTCGGTGACTCGGGTCGCCTGGCTCGGCTCGGCGTCGAACTGCATCGGTCGTGGGACCTTAGGTGGGAAGGTCCCAGCGGACAACAGCACCGCGGTACCATGCCTGCTGGGACTCCCACATCGCTCAGGGCTTCCGGCCTACTGCGCGGCGGCCGACATCGCGGCCGTCTCGCAGAGCGGGACATACCCACCGTCGGTGCTCTTGACGGCCACGACGCGGTACGTCCACGTCTCGCCGGCCGCCACCGCACCGTCGAGGAAGACGGTCTGGGACGCGTCCCCGATGACGGCGACGAGCTCAGCGCCGTCGTTCAGCGGGAAGCGCGGGTCGGCGTTGACCTTCGAGCGCACGACCTTGTAGGCCGCGAACCGATCGTTCCAGCACGGCTCCCACGAGAGCTGGATGCCGGATCCGGGAGCGACCTCGAGAATGAACGCCAGCGGCTTGACGGCCACCGGCTCCGGTGCCGGCGCGCAGGCGGTGCCGACCATCGACACGTTGCTCGCCGCCAGCGTCGCGTAGCCCGCCTCGCCATGGCGAACGGCGAAGACGCGGTAGTACCACGCGGTCCCGCAGCCGGGCTTGTCGGCGTACCACGGCGCGTTCGCGTCACCGATGACGCCGACGACCTGGTCGTCGCCGCTCGCCGGCCACGTGACGGTCGTATCGGCACTGCGGACGACCTTGTAGTACTCGAAGCCCTCGCCACCGAACGGCGTCCAGGCCAGCTTGACCTTCGTGTCCTTCGCCCACGTCTCGAGCGTCAGCGCGGTCGGGTTTGCTGGAGCGGGCTTGCTCGTCGGCGCGGGCTTCTTGCTCTCCGGGGCGGGCTTCGGCTTCTCGGTCTCCTCTGCCTCCTCCGGCTTCGCCGTCTCCGGCTCCTGCGCCTCGGGCTTGGCCGATTCGGGCGCTTCCTTGGCGGGAGCCTCGGTCGCCGGGGTCGGGTCGTGCTTGAACCGGTCGCGGCCCTGCTCCGCGACGGTCGCGCCGAACGCCGGCGCATCGTCCTTCGCCGCGACGGCGTCCGGCTGGCTGGCCGGGGACAGGTCGGTCGTGCGCAGGCTGGACGAGCCGAACGCGACGGCGCCGATGAACAGGGCGGCGGTGAGCGCGCCGGGCACGGCGACGCTCAACCGGGTCGATGCGGGCTTCTTCTCGCTGGGTGTCATTGCTGCCTCCACGATCTGTGTGTGTGATGAATGCGACGACAGAACGTGGAAGGCGGCCCAGGATTACCGCGCGGCCCGAAAGTCGGGCGGTGACGGGGCCTCGGGGTCGGTTAGGTGCGCAGCTCCCAGTGGAGCGGCGCCTCGACCTTGTCACCGCGGCAGCTCGTCGGTCGTGGCTCGGAACGCCTGGCGCGAAGCTCGAGCCGATGCGACCGTCCATCCGGCGTGGCAAGCGTGACGGAGGCAACCTCGTCGCCGACCTGCGCCTCCTCCAGGCGGACGTCGTGCACGCCGTCGAGGCCGAGCCACTCCCGCAGCGCCACCTCGGCCACCTGCGCGGGAGCGGGCCAGGCGGACCGGCCACGCAGGTGAGATGGATCGATGCGGCCCTCCACGTACGCCGTCGCCAGGCGCGGCCCGTCGGCCGGCGTCACGCGGCCGTAGACGATGCCGTCGGGCAGGCAGACGAGGTTGCCGGCGAACCGGTGACCGCCGAGGTGGGTGCATTCCCAGACCCGCTCCGCGTGCTCGGCCGCCAGCGCGGCGACGAGCACGCGGCCGCGGAGCGCACAGCAGGCGTCCCGCTTGCCGTTCGTGCAGACGAGGAAGATCGGGCCGGACATCGGGGCGCCGAAACCGGCGACCGGCGAGCTCGCCGCGGTCTCGACCGAGAGCTCGGCGGGTGACGTGACGCTCCGGATCGCCATCTCGCGGCTGACGGTGTCGACGAGGATCGCGCGACGGACGGCGTCTGCAACCGGATCGCCCTCGCGGCGCCGCACGAGCAGGAGCCCGAGCTGCAGCTCCTTCGCACGAGCGGCCAGGGCGGGGCCGAAGACGTCGAGGACCGCATCGGCGCCCCATGCGCTGCGATCCTCGAGGAGCAGCCAGCGCGTCCGCATCGCGACGCTGCCGATCATCGGCTCGTCCAGCTCCTGGGCGAGGGCTGAGCAGCGCATCGGTGCCTGGAGGGTCACTCGGGTCCCTCGGGCATCCGCTGGAGCGAGCGCACCTGGCTGAAGAAGACCGGCAGGAAGCCGACGAACGAGCCGATCGCGCCGAGCCAGATCGTCGCCTGGAGGCCGATGAGCCCGCCGAGGTAGCCGCCGGCCAGCGCCCCGATCGGGATCGTGCCCCATACGATGAAGCGCATCGTGGCGTTCATGCGCCCGAGCATGCGCTCGGGCGTGATCGCCTGCCGCAGGCTCACCTGGTTCACGTTGTAGATGACCGAGGTGGCGGCACCGATGACGCCGCCGGCGACGAGGAACGGCACCGGCGCATCGCGCGGCGCGATCGCCACGAGCACGAGAGTGAATGGCGAGAGGAAGGCGCTCCATACGATCGTGCGCCCGACCCCGATCCAGGAGGCCAGCCGCTCGGCGGTCAGCGCGCCGATGAGCACGCCGACGTTGGCGATGGCGAAGATCAGGCCCAGCGTCCCGGGGTTGATGCCGAGCTCGTTGACGATGTAGAGCACGAGGATGACGCCGCCGATGTTGCCGAACAGGTTCAGCGTGCCGGTGCAGGCGGCGATGTTGCGCAGGTACGGGTGCCGAAGGACGTACCCGAGGCCGGCGCGACCCTCCTCGAGCATGCTCGGCCGCTTGCCGGTCGCCGGGTCGTGTGGCGGGATCGGGGGCTCGCTGCGGCGGATGAGCAACAGGAACACGATCGCGGACAGGTACGCGAAGGCGTGGAACACGATCGCGATCGGTGCCCGCACGAGCTCGACGACGAAGCCGGCGATCCCCGGTCCGATGACCGATGCCGCCGAGTTCGACAGCTCGAGCTTCGCGTTGCCTTCGACGAGCTGGTCGCGCTCGACGATGGCGGGCAGGTACGACTGGTACGCGACGTCGAAGAAGACCTCGAGACAGCCGACCGCGAACGCGACGACGTAGAGCTGCTCGATCGACAGCCGGCCGGCGAGGAATGCGGCCGGGATCGACAGCAGGAGCAGCGCCCGGCCGATGTCGGCGGCGATGAGGACGGGGCGTCGTCGCATCCGGTCGACCCACACCCCGGCCGGCAGGGTGAGCAGGATGAACGGCAGAAACTGGAGCGTCCCGAGCAGGCCGATCTGGAACGGTGTCGCGCTCAGGGTGAGGATCGCGACGAGCGGCAGCGCGAGCTGCGTGATCTCGTCGCCGAACTGGGTGATCGTCTGCGCCGTCCAGAGCTTGACGAAGTCACGGTGCCGCCACAGCGAGGTTCGGCGCGACTGGCCCCCGACGGCCGTCGCGAGCTCGGCGCGTGACGGCTCCCCGGGGGTCGGGGTCTCGAGCGACACGCGGCTAGCGGACGCGCGCCATCGTGAGGCCGTCGGCGAGGGGCAGGAGCACGTGATCGACGCGCTCGTCGGCGGCGATCTTCTCGTTCAGCGCGTGGATCGCTCGCGTGTCGGCATCGTCGGTCGACGCGTCCGCAACGCGCCCGCTCCACAGGACGTTGTCGACGAGGATCAGGCCCCCGGGACGCACGACGCGCAGGCAGCCCTCGTAGTACGTGTCGTAGCCGGGCTTGTCGGCGTCGATGAACGCCAGGTCGAAGCTGGCATCCTCCAGGGCGGCGAGCGTCTCGCTCGCCGGCCCGAGCCGCAGCTCGGCGCGATCGGCGATGCCGGCATCGGCCCAGGCCTCGCGGGCGAGGTCGGTCCACTCGCGGCTGACGTCCAGGCAGGTGATGCGGCCGTCGGGTGGCAGCGCGAGCGCCATCGCCGTCGAGGAGTAGCCGGTGAACGTGCCGATCTCGAGGATGCGCGTCGCGCCGGTGAGCCGGACGAGAAGCGCCATGAAGGCGCCCTGGTCGGGACCGATCTGCATGTTCGCGTTCGACAGCGGCGCCGTCTTCTCGCGCAGGCGGGCGAGCGCAGGATGCTCCCGCACGCCATAGCGGCGGACGTAGGCGACGAGGTCATCGGTCAGGTCGAGGGTGCGGTTCGCCATGGCGGTCGCATGGTACG
>CAZKFP010000102.1:0-5529 GCA_964552085.1 uncultured Steroidobacteraceae bacterium | reverse complement strand
CGCGCATCTTGCCCTTGACCTCGTCGAGGTGCTCGTAGATGCCGTCTAGCGTCCCGAACTGCTGGAGCAGGCTGACGGCCGTCTTCTCCCCGACGCCCGGCACGCCGGGGATGTTGTCGGAGGTGTCGCCCTTGAGCGCCTTGTAGTCGAGCATCTGGTCCGGCCGCAGGCCGTAGCGCTCCATCACCTTCGCCTCGTCGTAGATGACCGTCGAGGCGACGCCCATCCGGGTCGTCAGGAGGCGAACGTGGTCGTCGACGAGCTGGAGGCCGTCGAGGTCGCCGGACACGATCATCGTGTCCACGCCGGCCGCCGTCGCCTTCTTGCTCAGGGTGCCGATCACGTCGTCGGCCTCGTGGCCCTCGAGCTCGCGCGTCGGCATGCCGAGCATCGCGGCGATCTCACGCACGATAGGGAACTGCGTTCGAAGGTCATCGGGCATGCTCGGGCGTCCGGCCTTGTACTCCGGGTAGGCCTCGAACCGGAACTGCGGCTTGCCGACGTCGAAGCTGACGATCGCGTAGTCCGGCTTCACGTCCTGCATCCCTCGCAGAACGATCTGGAGGAAGCCGAAGACCGCGTTCACGAGCGTCCCGTCGCTCATCGTGAGGGGCGGCAGCGCGAAATAGCCGCGGTAGACGAGGCTCGGCCCGTCGATGAGCATGAGAAGCGGTCTGCGGTCGGCCATTGGTGCCTCGGAGTCTAGACCGATGTCGGCCCCACGGCCGCCGTAGAATCGGCGCGATGCACGGCCGCCGCCTCCTCGAGCCGTACGCCGTCCTCGGTGTCGCGCGCGACGCGACGCCACTGCAGGTGGCGCGCGCCCACCGACGCCTCGCGAAGCGCCACCATCCGGACCTGCACGAGGGCGCGCACGACGCCGCCGAGCGGATGCGCCACATCAACGAGGCCTGGGCCGTGCTGTCGAACCCGGTCCGGCGTGCCGACTACGACCGCGCCTTTCCGTCGGCAGGCACCCGTGCCGGCGGACACTGGGGCGCCTCGCGCGCGCCGATCCGGCCGGTGACGCCATCCTCGACGCGAACGTGGGCGTCGTGGCGGGCGACCGCCGCGGATACGCGCGCAGCGCCACGGACCGTGCGTCAGCCCGGGGAGGTGCCCATCCCACGAACGCGGCGACCGCCACGTCCGGCGGCATCGCCACCGACGTTCCGGGACTCGGGCTGGGCCGCCGTCCTGGCGGCGGCGGTCATGATCGTCCTGCTCCTCGCGGCAATCGCCGCGGGCCGTCCCACGCTCTAACCGGCGCGCGGAACGACGATCCAGCGCAGCAGCGCCGCGGCGGCCATGAGCGCGAGGCCGGTGAAGAGGACCATCGGCCATGGAGAGCGCTCCGCCGGCAGTTGCTGCGCGAAGTCGTCGCGGCTCTCGTCGGATCCGCCGGACGTGCTCGTCTCACGATCATCGGCCCCGACGGTGTCCGCCTCGGGCGACTCGTCGGCTTCGAGGAAGGACTCGCCATCGTCCGCGGCACGCTCGGATGACGCATCGCCACCGACGGCCGGCGCACCGGCCGCACTCGCCGCCGGGTCGGCGCCAGCGCTGGAAACGAGGATGCTCGGCGCCGAATCGCCCTGCCCGGCGCCGGACTGGGCCATCCCGACGAGGCCGGGTGCCGAGGTGCCGACGAGGCCGACCATGGCAAGCGCCGCTCCGGCGCCGAGAGCCGGACCGAAGAAACGGCGGACCCACCCTCCAAGGCGGTCGGCGCGGGCCGGCGCGTCGGCGGCGGCCGGCAGAAGGCGCAGGGGGCGGGACGGCTGGAGGTCCGGGAGGTCGGCGAGGACCGCGCGCAGCGCACCGAGCTCGGTGACGAGATCGGCGCAGCGGTCGCAGGTGGAGACGTGGCCGGCCAGCGAGGGGTCGGCGGTCGCATCGGGGTCGCCCGACGCCAGCGCCGAGAGGCGCTCGTCGTCCGGGTGGTTCGAGTTCAGCATGCCAGAGCTCCAGACGCGCTCATCGGATGAAGAGTTCCCGGTGCTCGGCGAGGAGCTCGCGCAGGCGAAGCCGCCCCCGGTGGATGCGCGACTTCACCGTCCCGAGCGCCGAGCCGGTCATCTGCGCCACCTCGCCGTAGTCCATCCCGTACACGTCGCACAGCAGCACGGCCCGACGCTGGTCCTCCGGCAGCCGCTGCAGCGCGAGCTCGAGGTGCCGATACATCTCGCTCTTCGTCGCCTCCACGACCGGGTTGACGGCGTGGACGTCGGGCAGCTCCGGCGCGCCCTCGTCCGGGTCCGGCAGCGGGCTGGACGGCCGTCGCTGGGCGCGGCGCAGGATGTCGTAGCTCGCGTTCGCCGTGATCCGCAGGAGCCAAGAGCGAAAGACCCCTCCGCGATACGTTCCCATCGCCCGGTACGCGTGGATGAAGGCGTCCTGCGTCGCATCGGCTGCCCGATCGGCATCGCCGAGCAGGCGCCAGGCCAGGCCGTAGCACGCGCTCTGGTAGTGCTCCATGAGCTGGGTGAACGCGGTGCGGTCGCCGGTGGCCGCCCGCGCGATCACGTCCGCCTCGTCGGGAAGCGGGGGCGTGCGGTTCGTCGGGGCGCGCTCGGGGGATTCGGTCATCGGCTTCCTATAATGAAGGCTCCCCGCGCCGGAGTGGCGGAATCGGCAGACGCGTCGGTCTCAAACACCGATGAGCGCAAGCTCGTGTGAGTTCAAGTCTCACCTCCGGCACCACGCCACCCGCGCTTCTGGCCTCGCGAGCCACGGCGTCCTCGGTCCTCCGGCGACGTTCCGCCGATCTCGCTAGACTCGGCGACGGTCGGCCCGTTGCGGGGTTCGGCCAACCGGCCGTCGGCGTTCTCACCGCCGGCGGCCACCTGCATGCTAGGCTTGCGCCGCCCGATCCGGATGCACACGAGGAGCTTCGAGCCGCCCCATGACCGAAGAGCGCATCGACTGCCTCAACTGCGGCAGCGCCAATCCCGAATGGGCCCAGGTCTGCCGATCGTGCGGCGTGGCGCTCCGCCATGGCGCGGTCCAAACGACCGCCACGGGGCGGATTCCGACCGATCGGGACTCGCTCCTTTCCATGGGCGCCGTCATCGGCACGATCCTCGCGGCGCTCCTCATCGGCCTCTTCGTCTCGAGCCTGAACCCGACCGATCCGACCGTCGGCCGCGCGACCCCGACCCCGAGCGCGACGCCCGAGCCGACGCCCGAGCCGACGCCCGAGCCGGTCAGCACCGAGCCGCCGGCGACGCCCGAGCCGACGCCGGGCCTGCCCGGAACGATCGTCTTCGGCACCGCGCTCGACGCGAACCGCCAGGTCAGCGCCCCCACCGACACGTTCACGCCGGGCATGATCTTCGCCCACTCGATCACGTCGACCGTGCCCTTCGGCGTCTCGAACATCGCGGAGCAGGTCATCCGCATCAACGACGACGGCACGGAGGGTGACGAGGTCGTCTCCCCCGCCCAGAACCTCCTTCGGGTCGACCCGACGGCCACGGCGACGGGCTTCACCGGGCCGGACGCGTCCGCCTTCCTGCGGGAGTGGGGGCCGGGCCTCTACGAGATGCGGGTCTTCACCGGTGACGTCTTCATCGCCCGCGGCCAGTTCCGCCTTGCCGAGGGCTGAGCCGCCTCGTCACCCGTCGCCGCGTGCGACCTCGGCCCAGGCATCGGCGTAGAGCCGCGCGCGAATCGGCAGGTAGCCGGGGTAGGCCCGGCGCGCATCGGTCACGATGCCGGCATCGAGGGTGACGATGGCCACCGTGTCGGTCGTCTCGACGAGCAGCTCGCCGTTCGGGTCGAACGCGACGCTCGGGCCGCCGATGAGAACGCCATCCTCCGGATGCGGCCGGTTGACGCTCAGGACATAGAGGCAGCTCGTCAGCGCGTTGGCGTGGAAGACCGTCTTCCAGCGCTGGTACGTCCTCTCCTCGGAGGCGCGCGGGTTGATCATCGCCAGCGCTCCCTGCGCGCCGAGCAGGTGCACGCCCTCCGGCCGGTTGTTATCGGAGCAGATCTGGACGCCGATCGGCACGCCGAACGCGTCGATCCGCCTCGGCGCCTCCGTGCCGGGCTCGTAGTGGCTCGTCTCCCAGAAGCCCGGCTCCTCGGGCAGGTGGAGCTTCTCGTACGTCGCCACGATGGCACCGGACCGATCGAAGACGAGGGCGCGGCTCGTCCGCCGCCCGCTCGCGTCGCGGTGGATGATCCCGCCGATCAGGCCGACGCCCGCATCAGCCGCCGCCTCGGCCTGCGCACGGGCGCGAGGCCCGTCCATCGGCTCGGCATCCTCCTCGCGAGCATCCTTCGTCGAGGGGCTCCATGGGTTCAGCGGGATCTCGGGCAGGACCGCCAGGTCGGCTCCGCGGTCGGCGACATCGGCGAGGCGCTGCTTCAGGCGCTCGGCGCCATCGGCCTCCCAGAAGACCTCGGAGACGAGGGCGACGGTCAGCTTGCCGTCGGAGCGGGCGAGTGGCGCGTCGGTCATGGCGCGAGGGTAGCGCCTCGAGCGGCTGGTCGCTTCGGTCCTCGCCGTGGTGGCGAACGGTGCCGCGATTCGCGTGACCTGCCGGTAAGCCGGCGGTAACGGGCCGGTACTCGGCCCGCGCCACGATCACCGCGTGCGCACGAACGTCCCGCTGGCGATGCGAACCCTCCGAGCCCGACGGCGCTGGCGCCAGCAGGAACTCGGGCTTCGGGCGGGCATGTCGCGTGACGTCGTGTCGCGCTCGGAACGCGGTCGCCTCGACGGAGTCACCATCGGCGCCCTGGATCGCCTCACGAGCGCCCTGGGTGCCACGCTCGTCGTGGAGATCCGATGGCAGGGCGCCGGGCTCGACCGCTTGGTCGACGCAGTGCACGCGAGACTCCAGGACGCGGCCGCGCGACGGCTTGCCGCCACCGGCTGGATCGCGCGAGCGGAAGTCAGCTTCAATCACTATGGCGATCGCGGGAGCTGTGACCTTCTCGCCTATCACCCTGAGCGTGGCGTGCTGCTGGTCGTCGAAGTCAAGAGCCGTATCGGCAACGTCCAGGACACGCTGCATCGGCTCGATGTGAAGGCGCGGCTGGGCGGTCTTCTGGCCGAACAGCTGGGATGGCCCAGGCCCCACGCGATCGCCCGTGCGCTGGTGCTGCCCGATGAGCGGACCCCGCGACGGGTGATCCGTGCCCATTCCGCCGTGTTCAACGGCTTCGGGCTGCGCGGCCGGGACGCATCGGCATGGCTCAAGCGTCCCATCGCTGCACGGGCGGGTCTCATCTGGTTCGAGAAACCGGCATCTGCGGATAGGCGCCGCACTATGCCGGGCGAACGGGTCAGATCGGCAGTCGGTGAAGGGCGAGAGCCGCACGAGACCGACAAATGACGGACTCCATTGCGTTACTGCGGCTATGAACAGAATCTGCCGGTTCCCGCTCACCAAAACGCACGCCGGAGACGAGCAGCTACTCAGCCCCGCGGCGGGCCTCGGCCCAGAGCAGGAGCCCGATGAGGTACGACGCGTTCCGCGTCACGTCGCCGTAGTCACCCGGCCGCATGCTGCCGGT
>CAZKFP010000101.1:0-5490 GCA_964552085.1 uncultured Steroidobacteraceae bacterium | reverse complement strand
GATCACGACCGATGCACCGGGCTCGAGCGGCGGGACGTGGACATCCAGGACGCTGCGACCTGCCGGAGGGAACCCGAGATACGGCTCTTCGGACGCCTCCCATCCGGCGACGAGCGCCATGCCCTCGGGCCAGCGCGCGGTACCGTTGTTCGTGAGCCGCAGTCGAACCTGCCCGTCCGGCGCGGCCGGCGGCCAGAACGGTGGCCCGACCCCGTCGACGGCGGGCGGGCGGCGCGGACTCGCGTCGGCCAGCGCGATGCGCCCGGAGAGATCGCGCGCGCCGAAGAAGTCGGCGAGCCCGTCGAACAGGCCGGACGCGGCCGCGGCGGCGCCCTCGGGCGTGAGCAGCAGCTCGTGCTCGGCGGGCAGGGTGATCGTCCCGATCTCGACGAGGACCGCCGGCATGAGCGCCCCGCGGGTCGGCTGCTTCAGCCGGTCGGGGCGCTCCGGCGTCTCCTCGAGGAGCGGCGGCGCGACGATGTAGAGGTTGCGCGCTTCCGTCCCGCGATCCTCGCGCTCGTAGCCGGCGACCGATGCCATGGCCGCGACGACGTGCCGCTGGAGCGCCTCGGCCAGGGGCCGGCTGCGCGCGTCGCCCCAGGGCGTCTCATCGGTGTAGAACGCCTCGGTTCGCGCGATCGGCAGTTGGTTGCCGGCGGCGTCGGTGATCGAGTCGACGTGCAGGCTGAGCAGGACGTCCGCTGCGGAGAGGTTCGCGAGGTCGATCCGCGCCTGGAGCTCGTCCCGCGTCCGCGTGCCCTCGGGCAGCTCCTCCCCGCCGAAGCCGACGAGGCCATCGCCGTTCACGTCCCGAAACGGTGCGCCGTGGCAGCCGAGGTCGGGATAGTCGTCGCCGGCGAGGGCCTCGTCGCTGTCACGGACGAGGACCGTCGTCACCCCGCTCGCCTCGAGCCGCTCCGCGAGGGCGAGCGCCACGGCCAGCGTGATCGCCTTCTCGGCGTACGCCTCGCCTCGCCTCGCCGGGTCCGGCACGCCCCAGTCGAGGCAGCCGCCATGGCCGGCCTCGATCGCGACGACGATGGCGCCTGGGTTCGGGGCGTACACCTCGCTGTCGGAGCCCGGGGCGGGCTCGATCGCGCCGGCACTCGGTGGGGCACTCGGAACGGCGCTCGGCGCGGAGCTCGGGACCGATGCGGTGGGATGGGGCGAGGGCGATCCGGTCGCGGCCGGTGCGCCACACCCGACGATCAGCAGCGCGAGGCCGATCGCGACCGCACGGGCGCCGGGACCGCTGGTCACCTAGGCGCGCTCGGAGGCCTCGACGCTCTTGTTGAGCGAGACCAGGAACTCCGCGTTGTCCTTCGTCTTGCCGAGACGCTGCATGAGGAGCTCGATCCCCTCGTTCGGCCCGACCGCGCTGAGCATGCGACGCATCGTCCACACCATGCGCAGCTCGTTCTCGTCGAGGAGCAGCTCCTCGCGACGCGTGCCCGAGCGGAGGACGTCGATGGCCGGGAAGATCCGCTTCTCGGACAGCTTGCGATCGAGCGCCAGCTCCATGTTGCCGGTGCCCTTGAACTCCTCGTAGATGACGTCGTCCATGCGGCTGCCGGTGTCGACGAGGCAGGTCGCGATGATCGTCAATGACCCACCGTTCTCGATGTTGCGCGCCGCGCCGAAGAACCGCTTCGGCGGATAGAGGGCCACCGGGTCGACGCCGCCCGAGAGGGTCTTGCCCGACGCCGGCAGCGCCAGGTTGTACGCCCGCGCCAGGCGGGTGATCGAGTCGAGGAGGATGACGACGTCGCGGCCGGTCTCGACCTGGCGCTTCGCGATCTCGAGGCACATCTCCGCGACGCGGGTGTGATTCTCGGTCGGCTCGTCGAACGTGGATGAGTAGATCTCGCCGTCGACGTTGCGCTGCATGTCGGTGACCTCCTCCGGCCGCTCGCCGATGAGGGCGACCATGAGCAGGGCTTCGGGCGAGTTCTCGGTGATGCCATGGGCGATGTGCTTGAGGACCGTCGTCTTGCCGGCCTTGGCCGGGGACAGGATGAGCCCGCGCTGGCCCTTGCCGACCGGGCTGATCAGGTTGATGAGCCGCTGCGTCAGATTCTTCTGGTCGGTCTCGAGGTCGAACATCTCGTCGGGGAAGACCGGCACGAGAGCGTCAAAGTTCGGGCGTCGCTTGGCGACCTCCGGCTCGACGCCGTTGACCGTGTCGACCCGCAGCATGCCCCAGTACTTCTCCTGCTCCTTCGGCTGGCGGGTCTGGCCGGTGACGCGGTCGCCGGTGCGCAGGCCGAAGCGGCGGACCTGGGAGGCGCTGACGTAGATGTCCTGCGACGAGGGCATGACGCCGTTCACGCGCAGGAAGCCGAAGCCCTCGTCCACGATCTCGAGGATCCCCTCGGCCTCGCCGGACTGGCCGTTGCGGTCCGTCTGCGCGGAGGCGAGCGGCACGACGTCGAGGAGCTTCAGGATGAGGTCGGAGTGCTCGAGCGCCTCGGCGCCGTCGATCTGGTGGTCGGCCGCGAGCTCGCGCAGCTCCTCGATCGGCTTCGCCTGCAGGTCAGCCAGGTTCATCCCCGGGTCATCGGCATCCGACGGGAAGGGCCCGGTGAAGATGGACGAGTACTGGCCCGAGGCGTAGTCGTTGCGGCGCCGCGGGGCGTAGCCCCCCCGCTGCCCCTGCTGCTGCTGCTGCGGGCGGCGCGGCGCAGCATCTTGGCGGCGTCGCGAGCGGCGACGCTGCTGCTGAGGTCGGGCGTCGTCGTTCATGGGCGTCGCGCCTGCCAGCAGTGCTTCATGTAGGACCTGACCTCGATGAGCTTGTGGGAGCCGTCCCTGCTGCACCATCCACGGTCCTCGATGAGGGTCCGGGTGAAGCGCCGGCAGGAGCGGCAGTTGAACAGGCCGACCCCTGGGTCGTGATCACGGCCGATGGTCGTACGCTGCAATTCGGGATCGCGTGCGGTCAAACGGTCAGACCTTGCGGGTCCCGGCGCGGGTGGTGATGTTGGGGCCACCGTATCCGCTCATCTCGCCGATGAGCCGCGTCCGTATCTGACGCAGTACGGGTCTCCAGTCCAGGACATCATACCCGAGTTCGGCAAGCGCGTCGCCGATCGCGGGCGCGTTCGCCACCCGATCGACGAGCTGGACCGATGCGGGCTCGCGCCACCAGCGCAGGCCATGACGCTGCTCGAGCGCCTCGACGAGCATGCTGGCCAGGAGGGCCGACTGGACCCGGGCGACCGAGGCGAACGGCCGCTCGATGCCGGCGAGGTAGCCCGCCTCCGGAACGCTCACCCCGGTGAGGTGCCCGAGGAGCCCGCTGTAGTAGGCCCGTCGCAGCGCGGCATCGCCGGCCGCGTACAGGCGCAACTCGTACTGCAGCTCGGCCAGGAGACGGCGCCAGCGCCAGAGACGAACGAAGGCCGCGAAGTCGGCGAACGGGGCGATCTCCTCGGATGCGACGCCGAGCTCGTCGGCAAGCCACTCGGGAGACCCGACGAGCGTGGCGTAGGCGCCGCGGACGGCGTTGCCGACGACGTCGGCCCGGCCGAGCCGCTCGCCGGCGAGCCGGTCCTCGCCGGCGAGCCAGCCGTCGCGCTCGCCGAGGTCGACGATCGTCCGACCCGCGGCGTGCACGGCACGCCCCACCTCGCGATCGCCGAACCAGTGCGACCAGGCGCCGCCGCGCTCGACGTGCCAGAGGTCGGCCTCGGTCGCGTCACCCTGCTCGATGTCGATGAGCGCCAGGTAGCGGCGCAGCGCGGCGTAGTACGGCGTCTCGGCGTGCAGCGAGAAGCGCTCAAGCTCGACCGCCAGCGCCGACGGGTCCGTCCCGGTCCGCGTTGCGAGCTCGGTCGGGTCGCCGGCATCGAGCCAGGCTGCGAGCCGCCGCTCGTAGTGCGGGTTGAGCGCCTCGAGCGCATCGGTGTAGGCGCCGTACAGCCGGTCGCGGGCGTCACGGTCGTCGATCCGCGCGATCCGTTCCGGCACGTCGCCGAAGGGCAGCGGCTGGCCCCGCCAGATCACGATCGCGCCGGCCTCGGCGGCCTCGATGGCGCGGTCGAGCTCCGGCGTCTCGAACGGGCGGCGTCTCGGGGGCGTGCGGGCCGGCATCAGCTCGTCTTCGCGGCGGCGGTCGAGACACGCTTCCGCGCCGGTGGCGGCTCGGGCTCGGTCATAGCGAGCGACGCCCCGACGAAGTCACGGAAGAGCGGATGCGGCCGGTTCGGACGGCTCTTCAGCTCCGGATGCGCCTGCGTCGCCACGAACCACGGATGGTCGCGAAGCTCGATTTCCTCGACGAGTCGCCCGTCGGGCGACACGCCGCTGAACAGCATGCCGGCCGCCTCGAGCCGGTCGCGGTACGCGTTGTTGACCTCGAACCGATGCCGATGACGCTCGTACGCGATCTCGGCGCCATACGCCTCGCGCACCTTCGAGCCATCCTCGAGGCGCGCCGGGTAGAGGCCCAGCCGCATCGTCCCGCCCTTGTCGGTGACGTCGGCCTGGTCGGGCATGAGGTCGATGACCGGGTGCTCGGTGAAGACGTTGAACTCGCTCGAGTTCGCGTCATCGGTGCCGAGGGCTTCACGGGCGAACTCGATGACCGCGCACTGCAGCCCGAGGCACAGGCCAAGGAACGGGATCCGGTTGCGCCGCGCCCAGCGGATGGCGCGGATCTTCCCCTCGACGCCGCGGTAGCCGAAGCCGCCGGGCACGACGAGGCCCGCCACGCCGGCCAGCTCCTCGGCGACCTGCTCGGGCTCGATGCGCTCGAGGTGCTCGGAGCGAATCCAGCGCACCTTGAGCTCGACGTTGTGATGGAGCGCGGCGTGCTTCAGCGCCTCCCCGACGCTGATGTACGCGTCGGGCAGCTCGGTGTACTTGCCGACGATCGCGACCTCGAGCTCGGGGCGCGGGGCGCGGATGCGACTGACGAGCTCCTGCCACTCGGAGAGGTCCGGCTCGCCCGACGGGAGCTCGAGCTCGCGCGTGATCAGCTTGCCGAGGCCGGCTCGCTCGAGCTGAATCGGCACCTCGTAGATGCTGCGAGCCGTCTTCAGCGGGATGACGGCGTGGACGTCGACATCGGTGAAGAGGCTGACCTTGTCGAGGATCTCCTCGTCGATCTCCTCGTCGCTGCGCAGGATGATGATGTCGGGCTGGATGCCGATGCCACGCAGCGTGCTGACCGAGTGCTGGGTCGGCTTCGTCTTCAGCTCGCCCGTGGCGCCGATGGATGGCAGCCACGTGACGTGCACGTACAGGACGTTGCGACGCCCGACGTCCTTGCGCATCTGCCGGATCGCCTCGAGGAAGGGCAGGGACTCGATGTCGCCGACGGTTCCGCCCACCTCCACGATGACGACGCCGTGCGCCGCGAGCCCGCTCGCCGCGACCGACCCGGTTCCCTCGCGCGCGACGCGCGCGATGCGCTCCTTGATCTCGTTCGTGATGTGCGGGATGACCTGCACCGTGCCGCCCAGGTAGTCACCACGCCGCTCCTTGGCG
>CAZKFP010000100.1:0-5109 GCA_964552085.1 uncultured Steroidobacteraceae bacterium | reverse complement strand
CGGATGGCGTTCTCGATGACGTACGGGATATCGGTCACGCCCCACGCCCAGCGGCGCACCTGGAGGTACTGCTCCGCCATGCTGCGCCAGTAGGTGCGCGCGCGGACGGCATCACCGTATATGGGGATGAAGAGCGGCACGGCGCGGAACCGATCCCCGTAGCGGAAGTAGCTCTTCCAGTAGAAGCGGCTGTCCTCGGGGATCGCATCGGTCGCCCAGTATCCGACCTCGTGGACGAGGTGCAGCGTCGTCGAGTACGAGCCGAAGCTCTGGAGCTTCTCCGGCAGCACGCTGCGCCACATCTGGAGCTGGGTGAGGACCGCCGCGAACAGGCGCTGGAGCGCCGGCGCCTGCCAGATGTTGTTGTGGAAGTACGGGATGGGCTGGTAGAGCTGCGTCTCGCGGTTCGCATCGATCAGGTGGATCCAGGCGAGATAGGCGAAGTACTGCGGATGCACCCGGTAGTCGGCGTCGAGGTCAGTGATCATGATGAGCCGCGGATCCATGCCACGCTCGCGAACGAGGAGCCGATACAGGTAGCGGCCACCCCACGCCATGGCGCTGCTCTTGCCGACGACGATCCCCGGCTCGAGCGGATCGAGGATGTGGATGAACTCGGCGAAGGCGTCGCCGAACTCCTCGCGCAGTGCGGTGACGTTCTCGATGCCTCCGGCATCGGTCTCGCGCGTGATGATGGCGCAGATCTTCCGCTCTCTCGGCCAGTGGGCCTCGGCCAGGGCGCGGACGGTGAGCCGGAGCTTCTCGAGCGACTCGGTGTACGTCGGGATGAGCGCGAGATGGACGAGGTCATCCGCGGCCGGGGGTGACGACGGCAGGGCATCGACGGCGGCGAGGTCGTCGAGCTCGCGACGAATGCGTGTCCGCGCCGAGCGGTCGGGGCGGGCAAGCGCGCTCAAGCCGAGGGCGCCGCGCGGCAGGTCACCGCCCGTCGCCGCGGCCAGGCGCGCCTCGAGGAGCGCGCGTCGGGCTGCGGGATCCGCCAGGCCGGCGAGACGCTCGGTCCAGTCCACCTCGAGAACGTGCCGGATGCGCCGGTACGCGACGATCACCGCTCCGCTGAACCAGAGCGCGCGGCACAGCCAGTAGAAGTCGAAGCTCAGGACGAAGTAGGCGACGAGCCACGGGTAGCTGAAGCTCAGCCAGAGTGGCAGGATGAGGACGGCCCAGGAGATCGTGCCCGGCACCATCTCGAGCATCCGGCCGAGCCAGCGGTATCGGTCGTGATTCGGTGAAGTCGTCATCAGTCGCTCGGCCGGCCGCGTGGCCGATGGCGACGACGCCGAGTCCGCCGCGCCGCCTCCCTAGTAGACGGGGGTGAGCCAGTCACGGTAGGCGGGGAGCCGCCCGCGTACCGCGTCGAAATACGTGCGTGACAGCTGCTTCGTCACCGGTCCGGGCCGTCCGCCGCCGATCGTGCGACGATCGATCTCGATCACCGGACTGATCTGTGCACCCGTCCCGCACAGGAAGACCTCGGCGGCGGTGTAGAGCTCCGTCCGGTCGATCGAGCGCTCGACCACCTCGATCTCGAGCTGCTCGCGACCGATGTCGATGAGCCGCCTGCGGGTGATCCCCTCGAGGATGTTGTCGGTCACCGCCGGCGTCACGAGCGCTCCGTCCGTGACGATGAACAGGTTCTCCGCACTCCCCTCGCTGACGTGCCCGTCCGCGGTGAGGACGATCGCCTCGTCGAAGCCGTTGAGCTGTGCCTCGCTCTTCGCGAGGGCACCGTTCACATACGCCCCGGTGATCTTGCCGCGCGCCGGGATCGCGTTGTCATCGGTCCGGCGCCAGCTGCTGACCTGGGCGCGAATGCCGCCCTCGGTGTCGATGTACTGGCCGAACGGGACGCCGAAGATCGTGACGTCGGCATCCAGGTTGTGGAGGCGTACGCCGATCGTCTCCGAGCTCTTGTACATGATCGGACGCAAGTAGACGTCCTCGCGCAGCCCGTCACGTCGAAGGAGCTCGACGGTGATCTTGGCGAGCTCTTCGGCGGACTGGGGGATCTCCATCAACAGGAGGCGGCCGGAGGCGCGAAGTCGCTCGTAGTGCGGGACGAGCTCGAGGGCGAAGAGCTGCTCCTCGTCGGCGTTCCAGTAGGCGCGGATGCCCTCGAAGACCGCGGTGCCATAGTTGAAGCCGTGCGTCATGACGTTGATGTTCGCGTCGCGCAGCGGCACGAACTCCCCGCGGAAGAACGCCCACAGCTCGGTGGTCGTCTCCACCGGCGCCGCTTGCGGTCTGCTCTCCTGCTTCAGCACTCTCCGCCTCCCTAGCGATCCTGATGTGCACCGATGCGCCGATGCGCCGATGCGACACCCCACGCGCAAGAAGTATACCGCGCCCCCGGCCGTCGGACGCTCGCCGAGCGGGCGCGGTTGCGGAATCAGTGGGTTGGTGGCGGCGATGCCTCCGGCACGTCACGGTCGCGGGTGGCGAGCAGCGAGATGACGACCGAGCTCGCGAGGATCGCGACGATGATGCCGAGCGAGACCCAGATGTCGATGTGAACGACGTCGCTCAGCAGCATCTTGATGCCGGCGAACGCGAGGAGCGCCGCGAGGCCGTACTTCAGGTACTCGAACCGGTCGATGAGGCCGGCGAGGAGGAAGTAGAGCGAGCGAAGCCCCATGATCGCGAAGGCGTTCGAGGTGAAGACGATGAACGTGTCCTGCGTGATCGCGAGGATCGCCGGAACGCTGTCGATCGCGAACATGATGTCGCTCGACTCGACGACGACGAGCGCCGCGAAGAGTGGCGTGGCCCAGAGCTTTCCGTTGCGGCGGGTGAAGAACTTCTGGCCCTCGTAGTCATCGGTGACCGGGATGACCCGACGGACGAGCCGCAGGAAGACGTTCTTCGCGGGGTCGACGTTGTCGGTCCCGGCCGTGACCATGCGCCACGCCGTGAAGAGGAGCAGGAGCCCGAAGAGATAGATGACGATGTGGAACGACTGGAGGAGCACCGTCCCACCGACGATGAAGATCGCGCGGAAGACGATCGCGCCCATGACGCCCCAGAAGAGGAGCCGATGCTGGTACGCGGCGGGCACGCCGAAATAGGCGAAGAGGACGGCAAAGACGAACACGTTGTCCATCGAGAGCGAGTACTCGATGAGATAACCAGCCAGGTACTCGCCGCCGCTCGTGACGCCGCGCGTGAGGAAGATCCAGCCGCCGAACGCGAGCCCCAGGCTGACCCAGACCGCGACCCATGCCGCGGCCTCGCGCATGTGGACCGGCTTGGCCTCGCGGTGGAAGACGAAGAGGTCGAGCGCCAGCAGGCCGAAGATCGCCACGGCGAAGATGATCCACGAGACGAATTCGGGCACGGAGACGCCTCCTACGAACGACCGAAGGTCTCTCCCGACCGCTGCGCGGATCGGCCGGTGCCACCGGGCGGAGTCGGTCCCGCCGTCCTGACGATGGCACCTATCAGGGGATACTCCCCCTCGGGCCCGACGAGTGTGGCTGAGCGCGCTCGCTCGGTCAACTCGCGGCGCCGATGAGGACGGCGACCGCCAGGCTCGACGCGAGCAGGACGAGAACAACCGCCGTCAGCGCGGCTCGCGACCGCTCCCCGCTCCCAACGAACGCGGCGAGGGCGACGCCGAGCGCCGCGACGGGAATGAGCGTCAAGCCGAGCAGGCCGGCGGCGATGATCGCGTCGGCTCCCCCACCGGCGAGCAGGTCGAGCACCGGGGTCGGGCCGGGTGTGGGATCCGCGCCGAGCAGGGCAGCGATCAGCCCAGCGGCGACGGCCGCGACCGCGAGCAGCGTCCCGACGCGCAGAGCGGCCGCCACCCCAGGTCCGAGGTCTCGTCCGCTCATCCGGGGCCCAGCGCTCTCAGGACCATCTGGACCGCGACGTAGGCGACGACGACGACGAAGAGGAGCACGAGCCAGCTGCTGCGGAAGCGTCCCGCGACGCCGGCGCCGAGCGCGGCGCCGAGCGCCACGCCGAGCACGACGGGGGCCGCCTGCCGGGGGTCGACGTCACCGCGGAAGAGGTAGGCGTACGCGCCGGCGGCGGCCGTGATCCCGATCATGAAGTTCGACGTCGCCACGGCGACCTGGATCGGGGCACCCACGACGAGGTGAATGAGCGGGACGGTCACGACGCCGCCGCCGATGCCGAGCAGCCCCGAGACGTTGCCGGCGAGGAACGACCCGCCGACCGCCCACGGGACGCGATGGGACCGGTAGGCCGGTGCGTCGGGCCCGTCCGGCGCGGCGGGATTGGCCGGAGGGGCGGCGTCCGCGGGACCGGCGGCGCGAAGGCCGCGGACCATCGTGAAGGCCGTGTAGGCGAGCACCGCGGCGAACAGCCCGGCGAGAATGCGCTCCGGCAGCACGCCGGCGACGACGCCGCCGGTCGCGGCCCCGACGACCGTGCCCGCCCCGAGCGTGATGCCCAGGCGAACGTCGGCACGGCCCGCCCGGACGTTGATGGCGGCCGCCCCCGTCGAGGTGGCGATGACGCAGACAAGGCTCGTGCCGATTGCGGTCGTGAGCGGCACGCCGAAGCCGAGGGTGAGGATCGGGACGATGAGAATGCCGCCGCCGAGGCCGAGGAGGGCGCCGAAGGCGCCGGCCGCCAGGCCGCTCAGGACGAGGAGGAGCTCGGTCGGCATCGGGCGGGATGCAGACCGGCCGGCCCTCGCGGAACCGGCCGGGCTCGCTGCCTAGGGCCGCAGGTGCTGCGGCGCGTACGGGAGCAGCGCGACGTGCCGAGCGCGCTTGAGCGCGGTCGTCAGCATTCGCTGGTGCCGCGCGCACGTGCCGGTCTTGCGACGCGGCTCGATCTTCGCCCGCTCGCTCAGGTAGCGGCGGAGGCGGTTGACCTCCTTGTAGTCGATGCTCTCGGCCTTGTCGACGCAGAAGTTGCAGACCTTGCGGCGACGCCGATCGCGGTAGTAGTCCGCCGACTCGCGGCGGGATCGTGGACTGGCCATCGGTATCGGTTCCTCTCGACTGATCTAAAACGGAATGTCGTCGACGTCCATTTCCTGGCCAGGAGCCGATGAGCTCGGCTGCGCCGCGCGCTGCCGGACGGCTGGCGGCGCGTCGCCGCCCTGCGAACCCT
>CAZKFP010000099.1:0-8198 GCA_964552085.1 uncultured Steroidobacteraceae bacterium | reverse complement strand
GAACTCGTCCGGGTCCTCGTCGCGTTCGCGTCCGCGGCTCTGCGCGGAGCGGGTCGCCGACGGGCTGAGGCGCTCCTCATCCGCCTCGCGTGCCGCGCGATCCCGGCGATGCAACTCGCCGGCGGCGCTCATCTCCTGCATGGGCCGATGATGACTGATGGGCCATGCTATCGTGGCCGGCTTTGGAAGGACCGATGCTCTCCGACCCACGGACCGGCCGCCAGCACGCGCTGGCCGTGCTGCAGGGCCTGCTCGTCACCTTCCTGTGGTCGACCTCGTGGATCCTCATCAAGATCGGCCTCGACGACCTCGACCTCGAGCCACTCTCGTTCGCCGGGCTGCGCTACGCCCTGGCCGCCGCGGTCCTCCTGCCGTTCGGGATCCGCGCCGTGCGCGCGGCGCACATCGTGGCCCCGATGGGCGGGCGGCTCCTCGCACGCGTCGCGATCTACGGCCTCCTCTTCGTCGCCGTCGCGCAGGGAGCGCAGTTCGCCGCCCTGGCCGTGCTTCCGGCGACGGCCGTCAGCCTCATCCTCGCCTCGATCCCGATGTGGGTGGCCCTCCTGTCGATGGCCGGAGCCGCCGAACGCCCGTCGCTCGCCCAGGCCGGTGGCATCGGCCTGCTGACGTTCGGGGCGCTCCTCTACTTCGGCCCGTTCGAGGTCGGGCCCGATGCCACGCTCGGCTTCCTTGCCGCGGCCACGTGCGTCGCGGCGGCCGCCGCCTCCTCGCACCTGGGCCGGGGATTGGCGCGCGACGCCATGCTGCGCCTTGGCGGTCCGGTCGGGCTCACCGCCGTCAGCATGGCGATCGGCGCGGTCGTGCTGCTCGGTGCGGGGCTGGCGCTCGAGGGCTGGCCGCGGCTCAACCTCGCCGGGTGGGCCATCGTGGCGTGGCTCGCGGTCGTGAACACGGCCTTCGCCTTCACGCTATGGAACCACACGCTGCGTACCCTCACCGCCGTCGAGTCGAGTGTCGTGAACAATACGATGACGATCCAGATCGCGGTCCTCGCGATCGTCTTCCTCGGCGAGCGGCTTGGCGCGCTCCAGCTCGCCGGCCTGATCCTGGCGGCCGTCGGTGCCGCCGCGGTCCAGCTGGCGCCGGTCCTGCGACGCGGGCGCTGATCGGGTCAGCTGTCGCTGCCCCCGTCGCCTCCTCCGGCCATCGCCACCGAGAGGTGCGCGCGGTCCTCCAGCGCGGCATCGCTCGGCTGTGCGCCGCTCCCGCCCTGGATGATCCGGCGGCGAAGCCAGCCGGAGGCCGTGTCGATGAGGATCGTCACGACGATGATGACGATGATGAGCATCCCCGCTCGCTCGTAGCGACGGTAGACGAGCGACTGGACGAGCGCCTCCCCCACGCCGCCGGCGCCGACCGCGCCGAGGATCGCCGACGCACGGATGTTGATCTCGAAGCGATAGAGCCAGAAGGCCACGATCTCGGGGAGCACCTGGGGCAGGACGCCCCAGCGCTGGATCTGGAGCGGGCTGCCACCCGCGGCCCGGGCGGCCTCGACCGGACCGGGGTTGACGCCCTCGATCACCTCCGCGGCCAGCTTGCCGAGCGTGCCGACCGAGTGCACGCCGATCGCGAGCATGCCTGGATACGCGCCGAGGCCGACCATCGGAATGAAGACGACGACGGCGACGAGGATCTCCGGGATGGCCCGGATCGCGTTGAGCAGCTGCCTGATGATGTTCGAGACGAGCGGGCTCGTGATGTTCTTGGCGCCGAAAAAGGCGAGCGGCAGCGAGAGGACGGCGCCGATGATCGTCCCCAGCCAGGCGATCTGGACCGATTCCATCATGTACCCGAACGCTCTTCCGACGTACTCCCACTCCGGGCCGGGCCGGAGAAACATCTCGCTGAAGATGTTGGCGAGCTGACCCGGCAGCCGAGGCAGCCGCTCGATCCGGACGTCGACGGTGAGGACTGCCCAGGCGACGGCGACGACGACGAGCGCCGACGCGATGTGCTTCGTCCGCTGCGACGGCCTCGCTGGACGGCTGGTGCCCCGTGCCGTCATACGAGCTTCCTGCGGATCCAGATCGAGATCCACTCGACGATGATCACGAGGACGAGGATCTCGAGGACGACGACCATGAGCGCGTCGTACTGGAAGAAGCGACGGAATTCGTTGATGAGGTTGCCGATGCCGCCGGCCCCCACGATGCCGAGGACGGCGGAGGCGCGGATGTTCAGCTCGAACGCGTAGAGCGAGTACGCCACGTAGTTCGGAAGGACCTGCGGCAGGACGGCCCAGCGCACCGTCAGGAGGCGGTTCGCGCCTGTGGCCCGCGCCGCCTCGATCGGTCCTGCGTCCACGCCGTCGACGGTCTCGGACAGCAGCTTGGCCACGACCGCGATATTGAACAGGATGAGGGCCATGATGCCCGGCAGCGGGCCGATGCCGACGGCCGCGACGAAGATGAGCGCGTAGAGAATGTCGGGCAGCGCGCGCACCACGCTGAGGACGCTGCGGTCGGCCAGGTAGGTCACGAAGTTCGGTGACGTCACGCGCGAGGCGAGGAAGGCGATCGGCAGGGCCGAGAGGCATCCGATGATCGAGGCGATGATCGCCATCTGGAGCGTCTCGAGCATCGGTCCGAACGTGCGCGGCACGACGCTGAGGTCCGGCGGCCAGAACTCGGCGAGGATGCCCGCGCCGCGCGTCAGGTTCGTGAGCAGGCGCGGGATGTCGAAGCCGAGCCCGAACTCATCGCTCGACGCCCACCAGGTGATCACCGCGAACGCCACGAGTGCCAGCGGGCCGGCCAGGGAGCGCGCCGGCCGTCTCGGTCGCGCGCTGGGCGGCGCGCTCGCGGCGGTCATCCCGCCGCGGCCGCCTCGCCGAGCATGTCGTCAGCTGTGAGAGATCGGCCGTAGATGTCGCGGAACACGTTCTCGTCGGCCTGCTCCCCGGTCCCGTCGTAGACGAGCTCGCCGGCGCGCATGCCGATGATCCGCTCGCCGTATACCTTCGCGAGGTCGAGGAAGTGGAGGTTGATGATCGTCGTCATGTTCAGCTCGCGGTTGATGCGCTGCAGGTCCCGCATGACGACGTGGCTCGTCGGCGGATCGAGGCTGGCGACGGGCTCGTCGGCCAGGATGATCTTCGGCTGCTGCGCCAGCGCGCGGGCGATGCCGACCCGCTGCTGCTGGCCACCGGAGAGGTTGCTTGCCCGCACGTACGCCTTCTCGACGATGCCGACACGCTCGAGGGCCTGCATCGCGATCTCGACGTCCTCCGCCTTGTACAAGCCGAGGACGGAGCGCATCGTGCCCGCGCCGTACAGGCGCCCCATGAGGACGTTGTTCAGGACCGTCGTCCGGTTCACGAGGTTGAACGTCTGGAAGATCATGCCGATCTTCGAACGGATCTCGCGCAGCTTCTTCGGGCCCGCCTTCCGGACGCTGACGTCGTCGATCGTGATGTCACCGTCGGTCAGCGGCACGAGCCCGTTGATCGCGCGAATGAGCGTGGACTTTCCGGCACCCGACAGCCCGACGATGACCATCATCTGGCCGTCGGGGATCTCCAGGGTGACGTTCTTGAGCGCGTGGACGCCGCCGGGGTAGACGACCGACGCGTTCGTGAATCGAATCATGAGATGACGGAAAGGGGCGGACCCGTGCCGGGCCCGCCCCTTTCGCTCAGGTGCTCAGTCGCTTTCGATGCCGAGCTGGCGCGCGGCATCCTCGACGATCGAGAACGCGTCCAGATCGGCCTCGACGAGAGCGTCGATCTCGTAGATCTCGTTGAGCGTCGCCTGGCCCTCTTCGGTCCCGGCGTAGTCGAGCAGCGCCTGCTTGATGGCCTCCTTGAGGTCATCCGGCAGGTCGCCCGCAACCGCCCACCCGTCGTTCGGGATCTCGGGGCCGTAGGCGAAGACGACAACGTTCTCGGCGATGTCGCACTCCGTTTCGGCGGCACCGCGCGCATCGTCGAACGCCACGCCGACCTCGGCGTCCCCGTCGCAGACGGCGACGACCGAGGCATCATGCCCGCCGGCGAAGATCGCGTCGAGATCGGTCTCCGGATCGATCCCGTTGTTGAGGAAGATCGTGGCCGGGAAGATATATCCCGACGCCGATGCCTGCTCGACGAACGACACGGTCGTGCCTGCCTCGATTTCGGCGATCTTCTCCTCCGCAACCGGGCCCTCGTCCGCGTCGGCCGTGCCGTTGCAGTTCATCCACCCGGTCTCCTCGTCGACGACGACCGGCTCGTCATCGCAGTACTTGTCCGGGTCGTTCGTCATGAACTGGGTGTGGTACGTGGCGCTCCCAAAGCGCTCCGACTGCAGGATGATCTCCGCGCCGGCTCGGTCCCTCGCCTGGAGCAGCGAGAACGGACCGAACGCACCGATGTGGGCCTGGCCGCTCTCCATGGCCGTGACGAGGCCGGTGTAGTCGGATGGGACGAAGCCCTCGACCGTGATCTCGCGACCGGCCTCCTCGCTGAGAGCCGCGGCCAGTGCCTCGGTCATCGCGTCGATGTCCTCGACGAGGGTGTCAGCCTCGCGAGAGGGCACGAAGCCCATGACGATCTCGTCGGGCCAGGCCGCGGGACCGGATGGCGCCTCGGACTCGTCGGTACCGGGGGACGCATCCCCTCCGCTGGTGCAGGCCACCGCGAACATCATGATCGCGACGAGCACTGCCAGGAATCGCAGGTGCTTCAATGTCTCTCCTCCATGGCCGCCTCGCGGGTGCGAGCGGCGAATCATGCCGACCGACGGGACTCCCCCCAAGGGCCCGTTCGCACGGGCGGCGGCGGCGCATCGGCGCACATCATACCGTCCGTCCGCATTATGGGAATCTGGCGCGCCGGACAGGATTCGAACCTGCGACCTTCGGCTCCGGAGGCCGACGCTCTATCCACTGAGCTACCGGCGCGCGGTCTGGTGTGGGGTGCCCGTCCTGGGCCGGAGCGCATGGTACACGGGGCGACCGGTCAGCGTCACCCCTCGGAGAGGTACCGCGCATAGACGAAGGCCCCCGCCGAAGCGGGGGCCTTCATTGCTGCCGGATTCGCTAATCGCAAGGGCATCTTTCACGCACGGTTTCCCGCACTACCCTAACCCTAACCTACCCATGGCCTCGCGACCAGTAGTGAATCGCTGTGCGAACAGCCCCGATAGAATAGATCGCCTGTTCCCTTTAGACAAGGGTTTCGGAGGTTTAGATTCCTTTATATTGCGAAGCGGTTTACCCCTGAATTCAGCCGCGCGACGTCACTCCTCGATCGCTGCCGAGATGACGATCGACTCGATCGTGACCGGCGTGAGCGGCACCCCGATCCGCGGGTCGTTGACCGGGACGGCTGCGATCTCGTCGATGACCTCGGTCCCGGAGCGCACCTGGCCGAAGATCGTGTAGTTGCGCGGCAAAGCGGCATCCAGGTCGGCCAGGGCGATGAAGAACTGGCTGCCGTTCGAGTCGGGGATCGCGGGGGCGGCGTTCGCCATCGAGACCGAGTACGGATCGTAGGCGAGGCCGTCGGCCGGGGGCTCGATCTCGAATCGGTACCCAGGGCCGCCGGAGCCGATCCCCTCGAAGTCCCCCTCGTGGTTCGCCGTTTCCGGGTCGCCGGCCTGGATGACGAAGCCGGCCAGGACGCGGTGGAACTTGATCCCGTCGTAGAAGCCGCAGCGGGCGAGGGACACGAAGTTGGCCGTGGCGATCGGCGCCAGCTCCCCGTGCAGATCGATCGTGAACTCGCCTTCGACGGCCCCAGTGACGGTGACGGTTGCGACCGACGCGTCCACCAGCGTCGCCTGCGCGGAGACCGATGTCGGCGCCGCGGTCGGGCACGCGACCGGTGGCGTCGGCGACGGCTCGGCACCGCAGCCGGCGACGAGCAGCGCCAGGGCGCCGAGGGCGAGGCCGCGCATCATCGCCCGTTCGCCTCGAACAGGCGCCGCGCGTAGCTGACCGGCATCGTGCCGCCGTAGAGCAGCGTGTCGTGGAAGCGGCGCAGGTCGAAATCGGTGCCGGTGCGGCGCTCGATGTCGGCCTTGAGCTCTTCGATCATGTGCCGCCCGAAGAGGTAGGAGAGCTGGTACGTCGGCGTCGAGGTGTAGCGCTTCACCTCCGCGAGGGCCGCCGGCCGCTCGAAGCCGGTCTCGGCGACGAGACGGTCGACCGCGTCGTCGAAGCCGATGAGGCCGCGGTGCAGCTGCACGTCCAGGATGATCCGGGTGGCGCGCCAGATCGCATCGGTGTGGACGATGTACCACCCTGGCGGCGTGTCGTCGAATCCCGCCTCCTTCATCATCCGCTCGCAATAGAAGGCCCAGCCCTCGGCGAACTCGGGGGCGCCGGAGAAGAGGCGCACGAGGCTCGGATTCGTGATCGCCGCCGAGAGCTGCAGGTGATGGCCGGGGTAGGCCTCGTGGACCGAGGTGTTGCTGATCGATGCGCGGTTGTGCTCCCGCATCATCTCCGGCCCGGCAGGCGGCGTGACAATGTAGGTGCCGACGGGGACCGCGTCGAACTTTGCCGGCTCGTAGTACGCCGCGAACGGGATGAGGTGGCGGAGGAACGACGGCGTCTCGATGACGTTGAGGTGGTCCTCCTCCGGCGGCGTGGCGAGCCCGCGTTCCACGACGAAGGCCCGGGCCCGATCCATCGCCGCGCGGTACTCGACGAGCGACTCGGCGAACGTCGCGGCGTGGTCGTTCTTGACGATGTCGGCGGCCTCGGCCGGCGAGGCGCCGGGCGCGATCTCGGAGCACAGCGCGTCGCGCGCTGACTTCTCGCTGGCCAGCAGCTCCTCGCCGACGGCCAGGATTTCGTCGCCATCGGCCTCGAGCTCGCGAAGGCGGAGCATCTCCTCGAAGCGCTCCGGCCCGGCCGCCCACTCGCCGCGTGCGCGTGGCATGACCTCGTCGCGCAGCCATGCGGCGTGGTCGGCCAGGGCGCTCGTGGCCGCTTCGACGGCCGCACTGAGGCGGCTGGCGAGTGGGCCGTCGCCGACCTCCGCGCGTGCCGCGGAGAGGATCGTGTCCAGGAAGCCGGGGATGCGCTCCGTCGACTCGATGTCGATCTCGGTCCACAGGCGCACCGGGTTCGTCACCCGCTCACGCGTCTCGACGACGAGGCGTGGCGCCTGCTCGAGGCGCGCCGCGATGCTCTCCATCCGCTCCGCGAGCGGCGCGAAGTCGCGCGTGAAGAGCGGGAAGAGTGCCTCGCCGACGTGCCCTGCCGCACCCGACGATCCCTCCCACGATCGGTACTCGTCCAGCCAGAAGCGGCCGAGTCGGGCCTGGTGGATGGCGAGGTCCCGGTCGAGGGCCCGTTCGGCGCTGAGCTCGCCGGGATCGATCCCCGACAGCTCGTCGATCGTGCGTCGGTAGAACGCGATCTCGTCCTCGACAGCGTCGCGGCCCCCGGGCGAGAGGTCACCGTCGTGCTCATGCAGGCCGAAGTGGGTCGCGGTCTCCGGGCGCATCTCGAGCTGGTCGCGGAACCAGCGGTCGATCGTGCGGTCGAAGCGCGCATCGGCCTCGGATGGAGGGGTGCTCATGAAATCACCTCGAACGGATGCCGCCGGCTCGGGACCGGCCGCGGTGGATCGATTCGGGCGGGATTCGGCGTCAGCCGGCCGGAGCCAGGACGCGCTGCAAGAAGCCTAGCACCCAGCCGGCGTACTCCTCGGCGCACAGGTCGTCGGCCTCGCCGTGGCCTGCGGCGTCGCAGGTGTGCAGCATCACCGGCGACCCCGCCTCCTCGGCCGCCTCGAGCAGCGACGCCGCATCGTTCGGACCGATTGAGTCGTCCTGCGCACCGGTGATGAGGAGGACCGGGCGGCCCTCCAGCCGGGCGATGGCCTGCACCGGATCGGCCGCGCTGACGTCCTCGCCGGTGCGGATGAGCGTGCCGAGCAGGGCCGCCCAGCTTCCCGGCATCGAGAGCGGATAGCCGCCACGATCGAGGCGCGCCTGGACGGCGTTCGCGAGCGTCGCGTGCGTGGACTCGGCGATGACAGCATCGATCCGCTCGTCGCGGCTCGCCTCGTTCAGCGCGGTGGCGCCACCCATCGAGACGCCGAGCAGCGCGATCTGGCCGGGCGCCTTGTTCGTCTCGAGCCAGTCGACGAAGGCGCGCAGGTCGCCGGCCTCGCGGACGCCCTGCGTCGTCGGGGATGCCTCGCTCTGGCCATGGTTCCGGAAGTCGAAGAGGACGAGGTT
>CAZKFP010000098.1:0-8429 GCA_964552085.1 uncultured Steroidobacteraceae bacterium | reverse complement strand
GCCGCTCTACCGCTATCTCGGCGGTGCCGGCGCGCGGACCCCGCCCGTGCCGCTCGTGAACATCCTCAACGGCGGCAAGCACGCCGTCGACTCGACCGACTTCCAGGAGTTCATGATCGCGCCGCTTGGCGCGCCGACCTTCCGCGAGGGCCTGCGCTGGGCCGCCGAGACGTTCCATGCGCTCGGCCGCCTGCTCCACGAGCAGGGTTTCGCGACGACCGTCGGCGACGAGGGCGGCTATGCCCCGAGCCTCGCCAGCAACGAGGACGCCATCGCGGCGGTCATGAGCGCAATCGAGCGCGCCGGCTACGTGGCCGGGGAGCAGATCGCGATCGCGCTCGACCCGGCGGTGACCGAGCTGTACGCGGACGGCCAGTACGCCCTCGCGCGGGAGGATCGCTCGCTGAGCGGCGCGGAGCTTATCGACTTCTGGGCCGACTGGGCGGATCGCTACCCGATCGTCAGCCTCGAGGACGGCCTGGCGGAGGATGACTGGGCGGCGTGGGCGCAGCTCACCGAGCGGCTCGGCGATCGGATCCAGATCATGGGCGACGACCTGCTCGTGACGAACACCGAACGGCTGGCGCGCGCGATCCGCGAGCGATCCGCGAACAGCATCCTCGTCAAGCTCAACCAGATCGGGACGCTGACCGAGACGATCGAGGCGGTCGAGATGGCGCAGCACGCCGGCTGGACCGCGGTCATCAGCCATCGGTCCGGCGAGACCGAGGACACGACGATCGCCGACCTCGTCGTCGCGCTGAACGCCGGCCAGATCAAGACCGGCTCGACGAGCCGCTCGGAACGGATCGCGAAGTACAACCGCCTCCTGCGCATCGAGGAGGAGCTGGGTGACGCGGCCGAGTACGCGGGGCCTCGTGCCTTTGTCGCCAACCGGGCGGACCCGCCGACCGTCTCGGAGTGACCGCGCGCATGACCGATGGCGGGGCGCCGCGGGATCACGTCGCGCGAAATCGCGCCTTCTGGGATGACTACGCCGATACGTACCAGGCCGATCACGGCCCGCAGCTGGCGGTGCACGGCGCGGCGTGGGGCGTGTGGCAGATCCCGGAGGACGAGCTGCGCGTGCTCGGCGACGTGGCGGGCCTCGATGTGCTCGAGCTCGGCTGCGGCGCGGCCCAGTGGTCGATCGAGCTGGCCGGGCGCGGCGCGCGTGCCACCGGCCTCGACCTCTCGTCGCGCCAGCTCGACCACGCCGCTGCCCTCATCGAGGCCGCGGGTGTCGACGTGCGGCTCATCGAGGCAAGCGCCGAGGCGGTGCCGCTGCCCGACGCCAGCGTCGACGTCATCTTCTGCGACCACGGGGCGATGGTCTTCGCCGACCCGTACGTCACGCTGCCGGAGTCGGCGCGGCTGCTGCGGAACGGTGGCCTGCTCGCGTTCAGCATGCACACGCCGATCGCGGAAGTCTGCTGGCCGCCGGGGGCCGACGGGCCGGTCGAGCGGCTGTCGAACGACTACTTCGGGATGCACCGCGTCGACCTCGGCGGCGCGGCCCACGCCGAGTTCCAGCTGCCGTACGGCGAGTGGATCCGCCTCCTCACGCGCAGTGGGTTCGTCGTCGAGGATCTCGTCGAGCTGCGGCCCGCCGCGGATGCGACGAGCACGTACTACGAGGAGCCGGCCCGCGCGTGGGGTCGCCGCTGGCCGTTCGAGCACATCTGGAAGGCGCGCCGCCGTCGGTAGGCGGTCAGCCCTCGGCCGAGTCCTCGTCCGCGTCGCTCGTCTTCGCTCGCCTGCGGGCGGCAGCCGCGTCGCGGCTCGCGCGCGTCACCGCGACCTTCGCCTTGCCGGCGGCGGTGCGGGGGCGGTCCGGCGCCTTGCCGGCGGCGGCCTTTGAGGCCTTGGCGACCGCGACCTTCTTGCGCTGCGCGGTCCGGCTCGCCGTCGTTCGCTTCTTCGCGGCCGTGGCCGCCGAGGCGTCGCCGTCGGCGTCGGCGTCGAGCAGATGCGCGGCGTTCACCTTCGCCATCAGCCGGCTCTTCCGGCGGGCGGCGTTGTTCGGGTGGATGATGCCCTTCTCGGCGGCCTTGTCGAGCGCGCTGATGGCGGCGGTCACCGCCTCCGGCCCGTTGCCGTCTCCTCGCCCGAGCGCGATATCCGACGCCTGCTGCACGAGCGTCTTCGCCTCGCTTCGCGTGCGGCGGTTCACGGCGCGACGGCGGAGCGACTGGCGCACGCGCTTCAGGGCGGAAGGGGTGCGCGCGCCCTTCCAGGTGCGAGCGGTTCTTGCCACGTGGGGTCCTCGACTGCGTGATGCTTCGGCACACCGACGCACGATCACGTGGAGCGCCAGCGGAGGCGGGAGTATACCAGCCGGCAGCCGAGAGGGCTACTCGACAGATGGCCGACGAGCGGCGACAATCCACCTGACCGCGGTCGGCGCATGTCCCAGACGCCGAGGATGGTCAACACGGAGAGACAAGCCACGCGAGGGGAGACGTCCGGCGTGCCGCCGGGCGCCACTGCGAGTTCGGCGTGCAACGATCGCGCCCGACCGAGCGTCCCTCCAGCAAGAGCCCATGACGACGATCACGCTGCCACGCCGCTTCATGCGCCCCGTGGCCACCCCGCCTGCCCGCCGATCGATGATCCTCGGCTTTATTGGCACGCTCGCCGCCGGCCTCGTTCTGCTGGCCGGCGTCTCGGCGGCGGTCGGCATCTCCGCCGGCTCGGCCGCCATGCCCGGTGTCAGCGTCGGGGGCGTCTCGATCGCCGGGCTGGACCGGGCGTCCGCCGCGGAGCGCCTCGTCGATCGCCTGCCCTCCCTTTCGGCTGGTGAGGCGGTCATCTCCGTCGGCGACAGCGAGGAGGTCGTCGCCTTCGCCGATCTCGGACGTGGCTACGAGATGGAGGCGATGCTCGACGCCGCGTTCGGCGTCGGCCGCGGGGCCGGCCCGATCGGCGACGGCGTCGAGCGCCTGCGCACGCTCGCGCACGCCACGAGCCTGCCGGTCATCGTCCATGCCTATGACGCCGATGCGCTGGCGAGCATCTCGACCGAGATCGCCGAGCGCGTGACCCATCACCCGGTCGAGGCCGCCGTCCTGCGCGACGGCACGTCGTTCACCGTCCGTCCGTCGGAGCCCGGCGAGGTCCTCGGGGCCCCTGCGGTCCAGGCCGCGCTCGCGGCGGCGGTTGACTCGACCGACCCGTCGGACGTGCATCTGCGCCTCACATCGCTCAGCGTCCCGCCGATCGTCGACACGGCGGCCGCCGAGCTCGCGGCGACGGCGGCCGAGGGCATGGTCGCGGATCTCGAGCTCACGATCGCCGGGGCCGCCGAGGACGAGGAGGCGTTCGTCATCGACGCGCAGACGATCGCCGGCTGGATCACGTTCGGTCCGCAGGGGACGATGGACTACACCGCGCGCGTCGAGACGGCTGCCGTGACGTCGGCGGTGCAGGCGCTCGCGCCCGACGTGGACCGCGACCCGGTCAGCGCGCGGATCGGCATCGCCGCCGGTGGCGGGCTGGGCGGCGTCATTCCCGGCCAGGACGGCCGCGAGCTGAACGTCGAGGAGAGCGTGGCGGGCCTGCTCGACGGGCTGGCCGAGCGCGCCGGCGGCTCGCGCTTCGCAACGATGGGCCTGACGCTCAACGTCATCGAGCCGTCCCTCACGACCGCGCAGGCCCAGGCCGCCCTGCCGCAGATGCGGATGATCTCGACCTGGACGACGTACTTCGTCCCGGGAGAGAGCAATGGCTATGGCAACAACATTCTCATCGGCGCACGCGACCTCGACGGTCGCAACCTCGAACCGGGGGAGTGGTTCAGCTTCTGGGGCGGCATCGGCCCGGTGACCTTCGAGCGCGGCTACCAGTACGGTGGCGTCATCATCGGTGGTCGCAGCGTGCCGCAAGGCGCAATCGGCGGCGGCATCTGCTCCACCTCGACGACGATCTTCAACGCCGCGCTGCGCGCCGGTCTCGAGATGGGCGCCCGGGCCAATCACTCGTACTACATCGATCGCTACCCGATCGGCCTGGACGCGACCGTCCTCATTTCCGGCAGCTCAGTCCAGGACATGACGTTCCGCAACGACACGGAGCACCCGATCGTCATCCGCGGTTTCGGTGGCAGCGGTTCGGTCACGTTCCAGCTGTGGAGCGTTCCGACCGGGCGCACGGTGACGATCACCGATCCGGCGACGAGCAACCACCGCGCCGCCATCGACACGACGCAGGTCAGCGCGAGCATGGCCCCCGGGACGGCGAAGCGTGTCGAGTTCCCGCACAACGGGTTCAACGTCACGCGGACGCGGTACGTGTACGACGCGAACGGCAACGAGATGCACCGCAACACGTACTTCAGCGCCTATCGGACCGTGAACGGCGTCACGCTCGTCGGTCCGCCCGCCCCCGCACCCGCGGCACCCGAGCCGCCGGCCGAAGAGACGGAGACCGCGGGGGCTGAACCCCCGGCCGCGCCCTAGCTCAGCCGGTTTCTCCCTCGAGGAACGCGCGCGCCCACGCTGCGACGGCGCTACGGTGCTCGTGCTCGGCGTCGGTCGGGAGGGCGTCGAAGGCCGCCGCCCAGGTCAGCGCGCGCATCAGGGGATGGACCCGCTCCACGGCGCTGATCGCCGTTTCGAGATCGGCGTCCGAGCGTCCGGCCCGCCAGGGCTCGAGGTACGCATCGCGCAAGCGGCGCAGCTCCGGTGCGCCATCCGGCAGTCCGAGACGGTCCGCGATCGACGTGAGGGTCACGATGAGACTGCCGAAGGGGTGCGACACGGCCGCGTCCCCCCAGTCGAAGATTCGATCTCCGCCGGACGCGAGGAAGACGTTGCCGTCGTGCAGATCGTCGTGCTGGATCGAGTTGCCGATGCCCGAGGCTGCGATCGCGCCCGCCCGCTCGGCGATCGCCGGCAGCTGCTGAACGAGGCGGTCGACCTCCGCAACGGCCAGGCCGTCGCGGCGCCCGACGCGCGTCGCGGCCGGGTTCGCGAGGAACGCCTGCAGCTGGTCGGCGAGCGTCGACGGTCTCCGGTCCAGGGCTCCGAGCGCGAGCAGCGTGTCGTCCGTGTCGAGCGCGTGGAGCTGGAGCGTCGCGTACCGGGGCAGGAGTCGCTCCCAGTGACGAAGCAGTGCCTCGCCCGGCAGCCCGCGCAGCCGGCGGCCACCGCGCGGCATGAGCATCCACCGACGCTCGGCATCGACCGCGAGCGGTCGCAGGACGAGGTCGGGTGCCAGGTCGGCGATGTGGGACGTGACGGCCGCGTCGTTCGCGAGGGTCGGTGTCGTCGCCTTGAAGAAGATCGGTCCAGCTGACGTCCGGGTGCGCAGGACGAGCGACCACGGGCGGCGGTGCAGCGTCCGGAGCGGTCCGGTGCGAGCCAGGCCGAGCGCCACTCCCCGCTCGTTGATCCACCGCCGGACCGATGCACGCCAGTCCCGATCGTCCCATGGAAGGCCGCGCGCGGGGTGCATGACGGCGAGCATGGTAGCGGGCTCCGCGGCGCGGTCTCCGCTAGACTTCCGCCGGAGTGATCCCCCCGGAGCGAACCCGTAACTTCAGCATCGTCGCGCACATCGACCACGGCAAGTCGACGCTCGCCGATCGGCTGCTGGAGGTGACGCACACGATCGACAAGCGGCTCATGCAGTCGCAGGTGCTCGACTCGATGGACCTCGAGCGTGAGAAGGGGATCACGATCAAGGCCCGCGCCGTTCGGCTCCACTACGACGCCCGCGACGGCCAGACGTACGCGCTCAACCTGATCGACACGCCCGGCCACGTCGACTTCACGTACGAGGTGAGCCGCTCGCTCCAGGCGTGCGAGGGTGCGATCCTCGTCGTCGACGCGACCCAGGGGATCGAGGCGCAGACGCTCGCGAACGTGCACCTCGCGATGGCCCAGGACCTGACGATCATCCCGGTCATCAACAAGATCGATCTGCCGAGCGCGGATCCGGAGATGGTCATCGGCGAGCTCGAGGAGACGCTTGCCATCCCGCGCGAGGAGGTGCTCCTCGTCAGCGCCAAGGACGGGACCGGCGTGCCCGAGATCCTCGAGGCGATCGTCCAGCGCGTGCCGCCCCCGCCGGCCGATGCATCGGCGCCGTTGCGAGCGCTCGTCTTCGACAGCCACTACGACCAGTACAAGGGCGTTGTCGCGTACGTGCGCCTCGCGGCCGGCACGCTCCGGGATCACGAGCGCATCCGGTTCATGGCCACCGGTGCCGAGTCGGAGATCCTCGAGCTCGGCTACTTCCGACCCCAGCCGGTCCCCACGAAGCGCCTCGTCGCCGGCGAGGTCGGCTACGTCGCGACCGGGCTGAAGAGCATCCGCGAGGCGCAGGTCGGCGACACGCTCACGTCGGCCGGCGACGGGGCCGAGGAGCCGCTCCCCGGCTACAAGGAGCCGCTGCCGCTCGTCTTCGCCGGCATCTACCCGTTGCGCGGCGACGACTACCCCGAGCTGCGCGATGCGCTCGACAAGCTGCACCTGAACGACGCCGGCTTCGTCTACGAGCCCGAGTCCTCTGCCGCCCTCGGCTTCGGGTTCCGATGTGGCTTCCTCGGCCTGCTCCACATGGAGATCGTGCAGGAGCGCCTCGAGCGGGAGTTCGACCTCGACCTGATCGCGTCGGCGCCGAGCGTCGAGTACCGGGTCAAGCTGCACCACCGCAGCGAGGAGCTCGTCGTCGACAACCCGGCGCAGGTGCCGGACGCCGGCGAGATCGAGCGGATCAGCGAGCCGTGGGTCTCGGTCCAGGTCATCACGCCGACCGACTACATCGGTGCCCTCATGGAGCTGGCGACCGGGCGTCGCGCCGAGTTCCAGAACATGGAGTACCTCGACCCGAAGCGCGTCAACCTCCATTTCGAGATGCCCCTCGGCGAGCTCATCATCGATTTCTACGACCAGCTCAAGAGCCGCTCCAGCGGGTACGCGAGCCTCGACTACGCGTACATCGGCTATCGGCCCGGCGATCTCGTCAAGCTCGACGTGCTCGTTAGCGGCGAGCCGGTCGACGCGCTGAGCCTCATCGTCCATCGGTCCAACGCGTACCGCTCCGGCAAGGCCCTCGTCGACAAGCTGAAGGAGCTCATCCCGCGCCAGATGTTCGAAGTGCCGGTCCAGGCGGCCATCGGCTCGCAGATCAACAGCCGCGAGACGATCCGGGCGATGCGGAAGAACGTGCTCGCCAAGTGCTACGGCGGCGACGTCACGCGGAAGCGCAAGCTGCTCGAGAAGCAGAAGGAAGGGAAGCAGCGGATGAAGCGGATCGGTTCGGTCGAGATTCCGCAGGAGGCCTTCCTGGCCGTGCTGCGCATGAACGAGAACGCGGGGTAGCCGGCGCCGATGAGCTTCTTCGACTCGCTGCGCCTGGCCATCGCGCTCGGCCTGACGCTCTTCCTCGTCCTCCTGCGCTTCGACGCCGAGCGGATCACGCGCTCCGACTACTTCCGCTACCGGACGCCGTGGATGGGGCCGGTCAGCTACTACGTCCTCGTCGTCGGGTTCGCCATCGGTATCGCGATCATCCTGCCCTCGGGCCGCACCCAGCTCTTCCTGACCGGCGGCCAGGCCGGCGAGATGCTGCCGATCATGCTTCTGTTCATCGGGATCGCCCTGCTCAATGGCGTGGCGCTCGCCTTCCTGCGCTTTGGCGGCATCCTGCCGCTGCCGATCGAGCTGCTGCCCTCTCGTGTCCTCGGCGCGGCGGCGAACGCGATCAGCGAGGAGCTCCAGTTCCGCTCGATCGTGCTCGGCATGCTCCTCTTCGCGGGCATGCCCGCCGGCTGGGCGATCGCGCTGCAGGCGCTCGTCTACGGGCTCGCGCACCGGCGCCTGTGGCACGACCGCGACTGGTACTTCCTCGCTGGCTCGGTGCTGCTCGGCTGGGCGGCCGGCGTCGTCACATACGAGACGGGATCGGTGATCCCGGCCATCGTCGGGCACTTCGCGGTGACGATGGCGCTCTTTGCCTTCGCCGGGGGCCGCCTGCGCCAGCGACCGATTTAGGAGCCGATGCGGGCGTGGGAGGCTCGTCCGCCCGGCCTGCCGGACGGAACCGGCAGGACCGGCTGCCGAACCCAACCTCGAACCGAATCGGCTCCTGAACGGTCGTGCCCGCCGCCCAGCGTGGTCTTCCAGTGGCGCAAGCGCCAGTCGAAGCCCGCCGGCCGCAGCATCACATGGCGGCTCCGGTCCGCTGGGGTCTATCGGCGGTGGTTCGCCGGCGGCAGTTCACTGATGCGGTAGGTCCATTGCATGCCGGCAGACCGCTTCGGCGGGCGTCTCGTGGTCGTGATCGAGGGGGCACTCATCGAGGAACTCCCTCACGAGCGCCGACGCTCCGGACTGGATGGGCTCGCCGTGACCAACGAACAGGGTCTCGAAGTCCAGAGCCGCGAGCTTAGCGACAGAGCGCTGCGCCTCTTCCCGGTCCTCAGT
>CAZKFP010000097.1:0-7650 GCA_964552085.1 uncultured Steroidobacteraceae bacterium | reverse complement strand
GCCCACGTCGAGGCTCCGACCGCCGGGTCGATCATCCTCGCCGGCGTCCTGCTCAAGCTCGGCGGCTACGGCTTCCTGCGCTACAACCTGCCGCTTCTGCCCGACGCCGCCGTCACCTTCGCGCCGATCATCATCGGCCTTGCCCTCGTCGCCATCCTCTACGGCGCCCTCGTGGCGATGGTGCAGCCGGATATGAAGAGGCTCGTGGCCTACTCGAGCGTCAGCCACATGGGCTTCGTCATGCTCGGCGCGTTCGTGTTCAACGAGCAGGGCCTGCAGGGCGCCATCTTCCAGATGATCAGCCACGGCATCACGACCGGCGCCCTCTTCCTCCTCGTCGGCATCATCTACGAGCAGACGCACGACCGCCAGATCGCGCACATGGGCGGCCTGAACGCCCGCATGCCGGGATTCGCCGCGATGTTCGGCCTCTTCACGTTCGCGAGCATCGGCCTGCCGGGCCTCTCCGGGTTCGTTGGCGAGTTCCTCGTCATCCTCGGCGCCTTCCGCTATCACCCGCTCGTCGCGGCGGCGGCAATGCTCGTCGTCATCGCCAGCGCGGTGTACATGCTCTGGATGCTGCAGCGCGCCTTCTTCGCGGTGCCATCCGACTGGATGCGCCGATGGTGGCCGACGCTGCGCGACATGAACCGAACCGAGTGGATCGCGCTGTCTCCCCTCATCGTGCTCGTCGTCGTCCTGGGCGTCTATCCCGGACCGCTGCTCGAGATGATCGCCGCACCGGTGGACCGCATCATCGAGGCCGTCCAAGGGGCCGGCATGACGAGCCTCGGGCCGCTGTGGTGAGGGGCTGATCGATGGACATGCTCGACGATCTCGTCACCGTGCTGCCCGAGCTCATCCTCGTCACGCTCGTGCTCGTCATCATCACGGCCGACCTCTTCATCTCGCGGGCCGACAAGTGGATCCTGACGCCGATCACCGTCGCCGGGCTCGTGCTGGCCGGCGCGGCGTGCTTCGTCGTGTGGGACATCAACGAGGTCGTGTACAGCGGCTTCTACGTCGTCGACGACCTGTCCGTCTTCATCAAGGGCGCGACGATCGTGACCGGCATCCTGAGCGCCCTCTTCGCCCCCAGCTACCTGCTCGTGCGGCGGATCCCGCTGGGCGAGTTCAACATGATCCTCGTGAGCGCGCTGCTCGGGATGTGCATCCTCGCCTCGAGCAGCGACATGATCACCCTCTTCCTCGGCCTCGAGCTGATGACGATGCCGAGCTACCTGCTCGCCGGGCTGCACAAGACGGACCGATACAGCAACGAGGGCGGCCTCAAGTACTTCCTCCTCGGCAGCTTCGCCAGCGCCATCCTCCTGTTCGGGGTGGCATGGATGTACGGGCTCACCGGCACGACGAGCGTGGCCGGCATCGCCGCGGCGGTCGACGGGCAGATGAGCGCCGGGATCCTCGTGGCGATGGGCTTCCTGACCGTCGGCGCCGCGTTCAAGATCGCCGCCGTCCCGTTCCACTACTGGACGCCCGACGCGTACCAGGGCGCCCCCACGCCGATCACCGGCTTCCTGTCGGTCGGGCCGAAGATCGGCGCCTTCGCACTGCTCATCCGTGTCTTCGCCGAGGCGCTGGCGCCGCTGCGCGCCGACTGGCTCGCCGTCTTCCTCGTCCTCACCGTGCTGGCGATGACGGTCGGCAACGTCGTCGCCCTCATCCAGGTGAACGTGAAGCGCATGCTCGCCTACTCGAGCATCGCGCACACCGGGTACATCATGGCCGGCCTGGCCGCGTTCGCGAATGCCGGCGACACCGAGGTCGCCTCGCAGGGAATCGGGTCGATGCTCTTCTACCTCCTCGGCTACGCCTTCATGAACATCGCCGCCTTCGCGGTCGTCGGCATGCTCCAGCGCGACACGAGCCGCTTCGGCGGCCTCAACTCGTTCGCGGGCCTCGCAACCCGCGCCCCATGGCGGGCGGCGGCGATGGTCCTCCTCATGCTGAGCCTGACCGGCATCCCGCCCACCGTCGGCTTCTTCGCGAAGCTCTTCGTCCTGCTCGCCGCCGTCGAGGCGGGTCTCGCCTGGCTGGCCGTGATCATCGTCCTCAATGCCGCGCTCGCCGCCTTCTACTACCTGCGCGTCATCGTCTACATGTACATGCGCGATCCCGAACCCGAGCCCGCCCCGCTCGACAGCTCGCCCTTCGGGTCCGCCGCCCTCGTCCTCTCGGTCGTCGGCGTCGTCCTACTGGGGCTCTTCCCGGGGGCCGTCCTCGAGATCATTCGGACGTCCGCAGCAAGCCTCTTCTGAGCTCATGGCCATCTCCGCCGACGAGCCGATCGAACCCGGGCTCGCCGCGGCCGCGCACGCGCTGCTCGGCGATCGGCGCCTGATCATCGCGACGAATCGGGGGCCGGTGACCTTCACGTCGGGATCGAGCGGCGTCCTGCGACCGCGTCGCGGCTCGGGGGGCCTCGTCACCGCCCTCGGACAGGTCGGCCGGCACGTGCCCCTCACCTGGATCGCCGCCGCCATGAGCGACGGTGACCGGCGGGCCGCCGAGGATCCGAAGCTCCTGCGCGAGGCCGGCGGAGCGGGCATCCGCTTGCGGTTCGCCTCCGTCGAGCGCGCGGTCTACGAGCAGGCCTACAACGTGATCGCCAACCCGCTCCTCTGGTTCCTCCAGCACCAGATGTGGAACCTGCCCGAGCGGCCGATCATCGACGCCGCCGTCATGCGCGCGTGGGAGCGCGGGTACGTGGCGATGAACGAGGCGTTCGCCAGCGCCATCCTCGCCCAGACCCGCGGCGACCGAGCGCCGCGGATCATGCTGCACGACTATCACCTGTACCTGGCCGCCGAGCCGATCCGTCGTGCGCGTCCGAAGGCGATCCTCAGCCACTTCACCCACATCCCCTGGCCCCCCTCGTCGATCTGGCAGGTGATCGCCCCGCCGATCCGCGAGGGCATCGCGTCCGGCCTGCTGGCGAACGACGTCGTCGGCTTCCAGACGGCGCGCTATGCGCACAACTTCCTGCGCATGGTCGAGTCGTTCGTGCCCGACGCCCGGGTCGACTACGAGGCCTCGACCGTCCGACGCCTGCGGCGGACGACCCACGTGCGCACCTACCCGATCAGCATCGACGTCGAGGCGACACGGCACGTGGCCGGTTCACGGGCGGCAATGCGGCGCGCCGACCAGCTCATGGCCGGCACCCGGGAGCACGTCCTCGTCCGGGTCGATCGGCTCGAACCCTCGAAGAACATCCTTCGCGGCTTCCTCGCCTTCGAGGCGCTCCTGCACCGGCAGCCGCGACTCCGCGCGAAGATCAGCTTCCTCGCGTTCCTCGTCCCGTCGCGGACCGGGCTGCACGAGTACGGCGACTACGGCCGAAAGGTGCAGAACGCCGTCGATCGGATCAACGCCCGCTACGGCACGGCCGACTGGCGGCCGGTCCAGCTGTACTACGAGAACGACTATGCGCAGGCCCTGGCGGGCCTGTCGATCGCCGATGTCGTCCTCGTCAACCCGCTCGTGGACGGCATGAACCTCGTCGCCAAGGAGGCGGTCGTCGTCAGCCAGCGCGACGCCGTTCTCGTCCTGTCCGAGACCGCCGGCGCCTTCGACCAGATGGCGAACGGGGCGCTCGCCGTGGCGCCGGCCGACATCGTCGGGACGGCCGATGCGCTCGCGCAGGCGCTGGCCATGCCGGCGGAGGAGCGCGCGCGCCGGCTCCGTCGGCTGCGACGCGGCGTCGAGCGCGAGGACATCGGCTGGTGGCTGCGCCGCCAGCTCGAGGACCTCGCCGGCCTCACGGGCGCGGGCTAGGCTCCGAAAACCCGCGCTCAGCCGAGCCGAGCGAGCAGGGCCGCGGCGTCGGCGGGGCCGTCCAGGACGACGTCGGAGGCCTCCGCCACCTCGGGTGGCACCTCCCCGCCGGCGCCGCCCACGCCAATGATCGCGGCGCGCACGGAGCCCGCCCGTCGGAGGTCGCTGACCGCGCGGAACATGTCGAGATCGGTGACGTCGTCGCCCAGGACGACGACGCCGCGCAGCCCGAAGCGCTCGACGATGCCGCGCGCGGCCGTCCCCTTGTCGCCGAGGCCGACCGGACGAAGCTCGATGACCATGCGGCCGTGACCGATGCGCAACCCGTGCTCCTCGATGCCGCGCAGGGCATGCTCGATGGCGGCGAGCGCCGCATCGGGTTCCGGCGCATTGCGAAAGTGGACGGAGGCGCTGCTGCCCTTGTCCTCGACGACGATGCCCTCCAGCGGTGGCAGGCGCCCGATCGCGTCCTCGATCCCCGCGCGCATCGCCGCCGCCTCCGGCGCGACGACCGGCGCGTCGCTGCCGGGCTCGAGCCACTCGGTCCCATGGTTACCGGCAATGAAGATGCCCGGCACGCCGGCCATGCGACGAGCCTCGAGCGGCGCGCGGCCGGTTACGATGGCCACGACGGCGAGTCGCTCGGCGAGGGCCGCGAGGGCGGCGTGCGCCCCGTCGACGAGCCGCGCGCGCATCGGATCGGAGACGATCGGCGAGAGCGTGCCGTCGAAATCCGCCAGGAGGCCGGCGGGGACGGCGCTGAGCGCGTCGCGCGCCAGCGCCAGGGCGTGCGCCGGCGCCACGTCGGTGCTGCGGCTAGACTCGCTCACGTGAAGCGTCTCTCCTCCTGGGCGCTCCCGATCATCCTGGCGGTGGCGGGGCTGGCCTTCATTATCCTCGGGTCGCTCGACCTCGACTCGGAGCCGGGCCCCAGCCTGGCGCCGATCGCGACCCCGACGCCCGTGGCGCGTGCCTCCGCCACGCCGGCCGGCGCGACGAGCGTGCCGGCCAGCGCGGCGCCCACCCCCGAGCCGACGCGGACGCCGCTGCCCGAGGACGTCACCGCCGCCCAGCTCGACATCGCCTCGGTCGGGATCATGGTGCTCGTCAGGCAGTCGACGGACGACGCGACCGACATGTTCCCGCCCGACGACGCGGCGTACATCCTGAGCGGCGGCAACCAGCCCGGGCGCAACACGAACTCCTACATCTTCGCCCACGCCGTGGAGCACCTCTTCAAGCCGCTGTGGAACGTGCAGATCGGCGCCGAGGTGCTCGTCCGGATGTCGGACGACACGGTGCTGCGCTACGTCATCACCGAGGTCCGCCCAAACGTCCCATGCCCGGACCCGAACGCCAATCCGGCTCTGAACCCCGCGGCGTTCAACGTCGAACCGCCGCTCGCGCTCCAGATCCACGACACGTGCGACGAGGGTCTCTTCTGGACGGCGAACACGACGTACGAGCGGCTCACGCTGCAGACCTCGCAGGGCTACAACCGCAACTGGGGCGAGCTCGTCGTCATCGCCGAGCTCGCCGACTAGGCACGCCGGCCGCGCACGAACCAGGCCGGCACGAGCGTCACGACCGCGACCCCGAGCGCGATGGCGAAAACGAGCCGGAGCACGCCTGCCGCCTCGCCCTGCGACCACGTCTCGAGCACGGCCACGAGAGCGAGCGACGCCTGCGGATCGACCCCGACAAACTCCGGGCGGCCGAGCTCGACGACGAGCGCATCGCGACGCCCGGGGTCGCGGATGAGCGCCGAGAGCTCGGCGATCCGGTTCTGGCCGATCGACGTCAGGAGCGCCAGGCCGATGCTCATGCCGATCGTGCGCGTCACCTGCAGCATCGCGCTCGCGACGCCGTACGCGCCGGCGCCCGCCGCCTCGACCGCAGCGATGGCGCGCGGCGAGACGGTGAGGCCGAACCCGAAGCCATAGAGGGCGAGGTCCCGCACGAGCCGCTCCACGCCCGTGTCGACCGCCCAGCCCATCGCGAGGAGCAGGCCCCCGCCGCTCACGATGACGCCGGCGACGGTCACGATCCGCTCGCCGAGGAACGGGCTCAGGACGCCGCCGGCCAGCGCGCCGGCGGCCACGGCGAGCGTCAGCGCCGTGAGGCCGGTGGCCGACTGCGCATCGGTGCCGAAGAGGACCCGGTTGACGAAGACCGGCCCACCGATGACGGCGGTGACGAGCGTGTACCCGGTCAACAGGCTGACCGCGTTCGCGGCGCTGAAGGCGCGATCGCGAAAGAGGCGGAGGTCGACGAGCGGCGCTCGCGATCGCAGCTCGACCCAACCGAAGGCGGAGGCAGCGAGCGCGGCCACGACGAGGCCGCCGAGGACGATCGGATCGGTCCAGCCCGTGGCGCCCGACATCGTGATCGCGCCGATGCCGGCGACGAGCGCCAGGCTCAGCAGGACGGCACCGCCGAGGTCGAGGCCGGCCCGGAGGCGGGGCGTCTCGACGCCCCCGGCGACGACGTAGATCAGGAGCATCGTGACGATCCCGATCGGCACGTTCAGCAGGAAGATCCACTGCCAGCTCGCGACCTGGAGGCCGGGGATCGGCAGGTGGAAGTTCAGGAGCACCCACGCTCCGTAGGCGGGGCCGATCGCCATGCCGACATACGTCGCCGCCCCCTCCAACCCGAGCGCCGCGGCGCGCGCGCGACCGCTGAACAGGTGGCTGGCGAGCGCCATCGAGAGCGGGACGAGGGCGCCGCCGCCGAATCCCTGCACGACGCGCGCGACGATGAGCCAGGTGAGCCCGTGCTCGGGGCCGGCGAGCGGCGACAGCCCGGCACCCGCCGATCCGACGACGAAGAGGAGGAGCGCCACGACGTAGAGCCGGCGTGCGCCCCACAGGTCGGCACCACGGCCGGCGAGCGGCATTGCGACGACGTACGCGAGCAGATAGGCGTTGATGATCCAGCTGACCCGCGACAGGTCGGCCCAGCCACCGAAGTCGGCGACGATCGAGGGCAGGGCGATCGCGACGACCATGAGCTCGGCGCCGCCGAGGAGAACCCCGAGGCTGGCGAAGATGAGGGCCGCCCAGGCGGCCGCTGGATGCATGCGAACCGGCGCTGCGACGCTCCTGCTCACCGCTCGGCGCGCTCCATCGGGCCGATCCTAGCAGACGCGCCTTGACATCCCGGCGCTACCCGATATGATAAGGATTCATTCATATAAATCCGTATTTGATAAAGAAGCGCTAGTGATCAACCCCGCTCCCGAGACCCCCGCCGAGCACGACATGCGCCGGCTGCGGACCCTCTACCGCGCCCTCGGCGACGAGACGCGCCTGCGCATGATCGGCCTGCTGGCGGAGGTCGGCCCGATGCCGGTGAACGAGCTGTCGGCCCGCGTGGCGCTCTCCCAGCCGCTCATCAGCTGGCACCTGCGCATCCTCCGCCTGGCCGGTCTCGTCGACACGCAGCGACAGGGCAGGACGACGATCTGCCGCCTCCGCACGGCCGCGTTCAAGGAGCTGCACGCGGCCGAGGCAAGGCTGATCGGCGGCACGGCTGGCGTCGCGAGCCACGGCGACGCGCCAGGGACGGTGCCGGATGTCAGCTAGCCGAGAGCATGCCCACAACCTGCGCGCCGGCGACTCGGTCCTCCCGGCCTGGGTCAAGGAGGCCGGACGCGCCGTCCTCGCACCGGTCGTGCGCCTCGCGATGGCGCTTCATCTGACCCCCAACTCGATCACCGTCATCGGCCTGCTCATCACGATCGGGGCATCGGTCCTCGTCGCCAACGGCATGCTGCTCGTCGGCGCGGCGATCCTCACCGCCGGCTCGCTCCTCGACGCGGTCGACGGGGCGCTCGCTCGCGCCCAGGGC
>CAZKFP010000096.1:0-3670 GCA_964552085.1 uncultured Steroidobacteraceae bacterium | reverse complement strand
TTCCGCTTGTTCCGACCAGCCTCGCATATTGGGTCTTTCTGTCTTCGGATCGAGTAATGTTGGGGAGACTCTCTACACTCGTACAACTCGGCCTGTTCAGCGTCGCCTGCTCGCTCGTCAGCCTCGCCACAATCGCAATCGGCGCGTTCAGCCAAGCGTGGACGCCCCACGCCGTTCAGCTCTACGAGAACGCGCGCGAGTCCGCGCCGATCATCTACGGGAGAGTGATGACCTATCTGCTGGCCGGGTTCGGCCTTCTGGCCGTGGGCATCACAGTCTTCGGGCCGGAACTGCTCATGCTGATCACCCGCCCTGAGTACTTGGGCGCAAGTGCCGCCATTGCGCCTCTGGCGCTCGCCATGGTCGCGATGGCGACGACCCAGATCACGGCAGGAGGCATCTCGCTCACAAAGCGGACCCGCTACTTCGCATTGCTCGCGTGGTTCACGGCCGTCATCAACATCCTGCTCACCCTCGTCCTCGTTGGACCATTCGGGATGCTTGGGGCTGCTTGGGCAACGGCGATCGCCTATGTGAGTCTCACGCTCCTATACCTGGTCATCTCACAACGGCTCTGGCGCGTGGCGTACGAGGTCCATCGCTCCCTCACGCTCGTCGGGTTGACCATGTCATTCTGCCTAGCTGCGGGGTTTCTCCCGTCGGGACTCAACGTCCTGACGATCGCTCTGAAGCTCGGGTATTGTCTCGCCTTCATCGCGGTTGCCTTCCTCCTCGGCGCGATCGACCGCCGCGAGGTCACCGCCGTCCATGCCCTCGTCTTCGGGAGCCGGCAACAGCGATAGGCTCGCGGCCGTCCTGCGAAGGCGTGCCCACGGGCCAGCTTGCGTTCGCGCTAAGAGACACACGCCCACGGCGCTGAGATGAGGGCGCGTCAGCACTTGTCGTCAGCCGCGGACGGCACAGCTAGTCCGCAGCGAATGGAACCCTCCAATCGAACGGATCAAGACCCAGCCCCTCGGCGCGCGAAGTATCAAGGATGGCACGCTGCGGAACTCGGGATTCGCGCACGTAATCGGCGAGGCGCATCGGTTCGATCCTCACTGCAGTGCCGCGGAGAATTGCGCGTGCCCAATCGAATCGGCACACCGCTGGCTCACCTGCCACATGGACGAGGCCGAACCCGGCGCTGCCCGCCATGACTGGCTCGACCAGGCGGCCAACCGCCGGCGCAAGCCAACGTACGTCAGTCGGATTCCCCCACTCGTCATCGACCACGCGCAAGGGCTCGCCGGCCGCACGCACACGATCGGCGGCGGCGCGGATCTTCTCCGGGAAGCTCGTCGAGCCGCCGTAGAGCCATGCCGTCCGCACGATCATGTGGCGAGGGCTCGCGGCGGCGACGGCCACCTCGCCGGCGAGCTTGGATGCCCCGTACGGGTTGATCGGGTTCGGCTCGTCCTCCTCGACGTACGGGCGGTCGAGCGTGCCGTCGAAGACCTCGTTCGTCGAGATCTGCATGATGAGCGCTCCGGCGTCAGCGGCCGCTCGCGCGACGGCGCCGGCGCCCTCGCCGTTGATCCGCATCGCGCGCTCCGGGTCGCGGGCGCAGCCGTCGACATCGGTCCAGGCGGCCGAGTTGACGACGACGTCGGGGCGCCAGCCGGTCAGCCGCGCCAGGTGAGAAGCATCGGTGACGTCGAAGTCGGGCCGCGACAGGGCGAGGACCTCGTCGCCGGCCTCGCCGAACGCGCGGACGAGCTGACGGCCGAGCTGTCCGGCCGCGCCGGTGATCGCGACGCGCCTCGGCACTACTCGACCGCGATTCCCGCCTGGAGCCGGTTGCCGTACTGGCGCAGGTAGTAGTCGCGGTACTCGCCGCTCTTGAGCGGTCTCCACCAGTCCTCCCGGTCGCGGTACCACTCGACGGTCGCGCGCAGGGCGTCCTCGAACGAGTGGGCGGGCTGCCAGCCGAGGGCTCGCAGCTTCGAGCAGTCGACCGAGTAGCGCCGATCGTGACCGGCCCGGTCCTCGACGGCGCGGACGAGCGTCATCGGCTTGTCGAGCAGCTCGAGGATCGAGCGCGTCAGGTCGATGTTCGTCAGCTCGTTCCCGCCCCCGACGTTGTACGTCTGTCCCGGCTCGCCGCGCTCGAGGACGAGCTCGAGCGCGTCGCAGTGGTCGTCGACGTAGAGCCAGTCACGGATCTGGAGGCCGTCGCCGTAGAGCGGGAGCGGCTCGTCGTCGATCGCGTTCGTGATGAAGAGCGGGATGATCTTCTCCGGATACTGGTACGGCCCGAAGTTGTTGCTGGCGCGGGTGAGCAGGGTCGGGAGCCCGTACGTCGTGTGGTAGGCACCGACGAGCAGGTCACCGGCCGACTTGCTGGCCGAGTAGGGGCTGCGCGGCTTCAGCGGATCGTCCTCCGTCGAGCTGCCGGTCGGGACGTTGCCGTACACCTCGTCGGTGCTGATCTGCAGGTAGCGCGCGTGCCCGTGCCGCCGCGCGGCCTCGAGCAGCACGAACGTGCCGTACACATCGGTACGGATGAAGGCGTCCGGCTCCTCGATGCTGCGGTCGACGTGCGACTCGGCGGCGAAGTTGACGATCGCGTCGACGTCCGCCGCCAGGCGGTCGACGACGTCGGCATCAGCGATGTCACCCTCGACGAACGTGAACCGCGGGTCCGCCTCGACGTCGGCGAGGTTGGCGCGGTTGCCCGCGTACGTCATCTTGTCGAGCACGGTCACCTGCACGCTGGGATGGCGGTCGAGGACGCGCCGCACGAAGTCGGAGCCGATGAAGCCGGCACCGCCGGTCACGAGCAGGCGCGATGGCAGCGCGCTCACCGGGGCGACCCCGTGGCGACCGACTCGGCTTCGACTTCTTCGACGCCGTGTCCTGTCGCGACGGGCATCTCGGGCGCGAACGTGGCGGCGAACGTGCTCGTCTCGAGGAGCGCGTCGATCGTGCCGGCGTCCTGCCAGTCGCCATCGAAGACCGTGTGGATGAGGCTCCGGTCGTCCAGGTAGTGGTTCAGGAGGTCGGTGATCTCGAACTCGCCGCGGGCCGACGGCTTCAGCTGGTCGATGACGCCGAAGACGGACGGCCGGAACAGGTACACGCCGATCGGGATGAGGTTGCTCTTCGGGTGCTCCGGCTTCTCCTCGAAGGCGACGACCTGGCCGGCGTCGTCGAGCTCGGCGACCCCGAAGCGCTCGGGGTCCGGCACCTCCTTGAGGACCGCGCCGGCGCCCTCCTCCCCCGCCACGAAGCGGTCCGCGAACTCGCGCAGCGAGCCACGCAGGATGTTGTCGCCCAGGACGATCGCGATCGGGTCGTCGCCGGCGAACTCGCGCGCCAGGCCGATGGCGTGCGCGATCCCGAGCGCCCCTCGCTGGTAGCGATACGTGAGGCTGAGACCGATGTCCGAGCCGTCATGCAGCAGCTCGAGGATGTCGCCGACGGAGCGGCCGCCGACGACGACCATGACCTCCTCGCAGCCCATCTCCTTCAGGGCCGCCAAGGGGTAGTAGATCATCGGCCGGTCGTACACCGGAAGCAGGTGCTTGTTCGTCACAAGCGTCAGTGGGAAGAGGCGGGATCCGCTTCCGCCGGCGAGGACGACGCCCTTCAGCGCCATGCTCCCTCCTGATGTGCGGAACGTCCTGCCCGGTCGGGCAGGTGATGGAGACAGGATATCGGAATCACC
>CAZKFP010000095.1:0-5844 GCA_964552085.1 uncultured Steroidobacteraceae bacterium | reverse complement strand
AAGACCTCGCGCGGCATGCAGTAGCCGCAGCGGAAGTTGCACCGGTCGGTGACCGAGACGCGCAGGTCGCGCATCGGCCTGCCGAGCGTGTCTAGGACGGTGAGCGGCACGGTCATGGGTTCGACGATCGTGGCAGCGAATGGCCGACGACGCAACGGACGGTCGGCCAGGTCGCGTCCCAGGTCGCCGTCGCCGTCAGGCGAGCAGGCGGGTCGCGCCGACGAGGATGCCGAGGACGAGGGCGGCGAGCCCTCCGCCGATGAGCGAGATCTGGGACGCGACGGCCTCGCAGCGGGGGAGGGCCATTCCTCCCAGGCCCATGCCCAGCCCGAGCGCGCCGCCGAGGACGAGGATCACGGCGACGCCGGTGGCCGGTGTGGCCAGGGAGCGGACCCGGCCGTCGTCGATGCCGTCGTCCGAGAGCGCGAACGCGAAGCGCTGGCGTGAGAGCTCCGTCCCCTCGGCAGAGAGGATCAGGACATTCGTGTCCCAGGAGCTCTCCGCCGGGAGGACGAGCGCATCGGCGACCCAGTCGGCGGTGCCGTCGCTCGCCGGGATGATCACTCCGCCATGGTCCATGCCCTCCATGCCAGCGATTGCTTCGAGCGTAAGCGGGACGCGCGTCGTCGTGCCGTCGTCGAGACGCTCGAGGTCAAGCTCGAGGTCGACCGACCCAGCCATGGCGTCGGTGGTCGTGACGATCACGCGGTTCACGCCCGGGCGTCCGGGGCTGACCTCCATGCTCATGCTCGGGGCCACCTCGCCGAATGCGTCGGGGATCGGCTCGATTGGCACGCCGGCGACCTCCTCGGTCGGGGCCGTCGTGGCGAGCACGGCCGTCACGATGAGCACGCCGGCCACCGCGATCGACTCGACGCCGAGGCGCGTGCGGAATCCGCCGAGCCAGCCGAGCATTCGCCCGCCGTCGAGGAAGTTGATCCCGCCGAGCGCGAAGGCACCGACGGCCAGGCCGGACTTGATGAGGAGGGCGCGGCCGTAGTCGGTCTCGGGATCGACGAGGGTTCCGGTGTTGACCCACGCGGCATGCACGCCCGACAGGCCGACGAGGCCGATCGATACAAGGGCGAGCGCCGAGAATCGGGGCAGGACGGTCCTGAACGTCGGGTGCGGCTGCGCCATCAACAGGTTCGGTCGGAGGAGGAGCGCGAGCAGGCCGGCGAGGCCACCGATCCAGACGGCGGCGGCCGCCACGTGGACGACCTGGCCGATGATCGCCACGGTCCCGGGCAGCGCCGCGTGGCCGGCCGTCACGAGCAGGACGATGCCGCCGAGCCCGGTCGCCATGGCCACGCCCCCTGCCGATCGTCGCGGCACGAGGAGGAGCGCGCCCGCCCCGGCGGCGGCCACGGCCGCGCGCGCGACCTGGAGCCCGCCGTTCCGGGTCGCGACGAGGTACTCGCCGGCGGACCCCGTCTCGACCGCCGCCGCGACGGCCGTGGTCAGGGTCGCCAGCGCCGAGACGGCCAGGCCTGCGGCGAGTAGCCGCACCAGCTGTCTGGGCATCGGGCCGTCGCGCACGACCACCCGATGGAAAACCGCCACGCCGAGCGCCAGGAGCAGCCCGACGTACGTGAGCCAGCGGCCGGCGACCGCCGCGAGGTCAGATTCGGTGTGCGTCGTGCCACCGCCGGTCGCGGGCAGAGCCGACTCGCCGACGTCGACGCCGAAGGTGATGAAGCCCTCGGCCGTGTGGCCGTCGGTCTGGGAGAGCGTGCGCCAGTTGAGCGAGTACACGCCGTCGGGCAGTGCCGGGTCGTCGACGACGAGCGCGTACGGGTCGTCCGGGTCGACCTCCCCCACCCGGCTCAGCACGATCGTTCCGTCGTCGCCGACCACGTCGAGCGAGGTGACCTGCGCCTCGAGCGGCTCGCTGAAGATGAGCCGAAGCTCTGACGGGGACTCCGGCACGATCGTTCCGGCGCCGGGCGTGCTCGCGACGAGCTGCGCGTGGGCCAGCGCCACGTCGCCCGCGGCGCCCGGCAGGGCCGGGGCCGCGAGCAGCGCGAGCACGACCGCCGTGCTCGACAGGAGCCCCCGTCGCGCCCCGCGCATCACGCCCGCCGGCGTGCCAGCACGAGTCCGAGTGCGACGAGGCCGGCGATGAGCCCGGCACCGCCGACGACGAGCGCGATCGTCGCCGTCGTGGCGGCATTCGCACCGGCCTCCGCGTCGCGGGCGGTGTCACCGGCCGCGGGCAGCACCACCGGGAACTGGCCGCCGGTCACGTCCTGGACCTCGCCGAACGTGTCCGGTCCGGAGGTGAACGACTCGTCGACGGCCTGGCCGTTGACCTCGCCGAAGACGTGGAACGTGTACGGGCCGGCGGCCGTCGGGAAGAAGACGGAGCGGTAGGCACCCGGCTGGCCGAAGACCGGCGCGACCTCCAGAACCCGGCTCTGGCCGCTGAACGTGACCTCGGCCTCCAGGGTCTCCTCGGCCCCCTCGACCGGCTCATCGCCGCGCGAGATGCGCAGGTCGAGGCCGCTCTTCTGTCCGCTGTAGACAGGCTCGTCCAGGAAGCCGACGACGAACGTGAGCTCCCCGACCTCCCGGGTCTCATGGGCCAGGGTGGCGCCGATGCCGACGAGCGTGGTCAGCACGGCGCTCAGGACGGCAGCCCGTCCGAAGCGCGTGAGCATGGTGTGGCGATCCCTCGTGTTCCTGAGCCGGTTCGTGGGTTTCCAATACGGTACCGGTGGCGGCTCGGCCGTGTCGGCGTCGCCGCATCGGGCCGATGGCTTCGCGGCTGAAGTCTGCCGCAGGGAGCAGTCGTCAGGCGGACTCTCCGTGGCCGTGCGGGTGCTCGATCATGCGCATCGCGAGCGACGGGAGCGGGCGCGGATCGGGGTCGGGCTCGTACTCGTCGGTGTCGGGGCTGACGACGTACGTCCAGCGCGGCCCATCGGCCGCAATCGCGCCGAGCGCATCGGCCAGGAGGTCGATCTCCTCGCGGCTGGATCCGAGCCCCAGGCTCATGCGCGCGGCGCCCGGTAGGCGCTCGTGGTGCCCGGCCCGGGTCCGATCGACGAGCCGCCGCGCCTCGGCGTCGTCGACGCGCAGGAGCCGCATCATGAGCGGGTGGGCGCAGAAGCAGCCGTGCCGGATGCCGATGCCGTGCTCCGCCGACAGGACCGCCGCCAGGAGGTCGTACGGCACGCCCCGCAGGTTGAAGGTGAGGAGGCCGACTCGCGGATGATCGGCCGGCCAGACGCGATAGTGCTCGAGGCCGCTCACCCCGGCGAGCCGCTCGCGGGCGTGGGCCAGCAGCTCGGCCTCCTCGGCCGCGATCCGGTCCATGCCGGCGGTGGCGAGCGCGTCGCAGGCGACCCCGAGCGCGACGGCGCCGATGACGTTCGGTGATCCCGCTTCCTGCCGATCGGGGAGGTCGGCCCACAGCGTCTCCTCGACGGTGACGAGCTTGACCGCCCCGCCCCCGCGCAGGAACGGGTCGCCGGCGATCAGCCAGTCACGCTCCCCGACGAGCGCCCCCGCTCCGTACGGGGCGTAGAGCTTGTGCCCGGACAGCGCGAGGTAGTCGATGCCGTCGCGCTGCATGTCGATCGGTCCATGCGGCGCGAGCTGCGCCGCATCGACGAGCAGCCTCGCGCCGTGCTCGTGCGCCAGGCGCGCCATCTCGGCGACGGGCCAGATTTCGCCGGTGACGTTGCTCGCGCCGGTGGCGGCCACGAGATGGGGATCCTCGCAGTGCGGCAGGTCGCGGAGCGTCGACTCGAGCTGCTCGAGCATCTCGGCCGGCGTCTCCGGCACCGGCAGGTAGCGGACCGCGCAGCGCTTCCACGGCAGCAGGTTGGCGTGGTGCTCGCCGGCGAAGGCGATGACGTGCGTCTCCTCCGGCAGCGTGCCGGCGAGGAGGTTGATCGAGTCGGTCGTGTTGCGCGTGATGATGACCGCGTCGTCGGCGCGCCCGTTCACGAAGCGGCGGATCGACTCTCGCGCGCCCTCGTAGGCGGCCGTGGAGGCGCGCGACTTGAAGCCGGCCCCGCGGTGGACGCTCGAGTACCAGCCGAGCAGCTCCTCGACGGCATCGTGGACCGCCTGCAGCGCCGGGGCCGATGCGGCGTAGTCGAAGTTGACGTAGCGACGCGTCTCGCCGGTCACGAGCGGCACCTCGGTGGCGGCGCCCACGAGGCGCATGAGCTCGCTGCCGTGGACGGATGGCTCGCCGATGGCCGTCATCGGCCCCATCCTACTCTGGGGCTCAAGGCAGGAAGACGAGCTTGGCGGCCGCCACGACGAGCACGACCGCGAGCGCGCGTCGCAGGTTCAGGATGCTGAAACGCGCCGCCCCGAGCCATGAGCCGATGAGCCCGCCGGCCACGACGGCGGCCACCCACGCCGGGAGGGCGGCCGGAAGCTCGAAGCCGCCGAGCGCGAGGCCGGCGATGCCGGCCAGCGAATTCAGGAGGATGAACGCGCCGGACAGCCCTGCCGCGTCGCGCGCCCCCGACCAGCCGGCAAGGACGAGGAGGGGCGTCAGGAAGATGCCACCGCCCGTCCCGGTCATGCCCGCCAGGAGGCCGATGCCGGCACCGGCCGCCACGCCGGCGACGATCGGCACGCGCTGCGCGACGTCTTCGTCCGCAGTGGCCGCCGACGCGGTCGCCAGGCGCCACGCGCCGGCCACGAGGACGAGGGCGACGAGGGGGCGGTAGATCTCGCCCGGCAGCTCGATGCTGCCGCCGACGAAGGCCATCGGGACCGAGCCGAGCGCCACCGGGACGAGGGTGCGCCAGGGAAGATGACCCGCGCGGCCGAAGCGCACGACGACGATGCTCGCGACGAACAGGTTGAGCACGAGCGCCGTCGGCCGCATCGTGTCGGGCGCGAGGCCGACGAGCGCCATCGCCGCGAGGTAGGCGGACGCGCCAGCGTGTCCGACGCTCGAGTACAGGAGCGCCGCCCCGAAGAAGAGCGCGATGAGGAGAAGCGACTCCGGCGTCATCCCGCGACGGCGGACGGGTCCTCACGGCGCAGGAGGATGCCGAGGTACGTCTTCCACGGTCCGACCTCGGCGTCATGCGAGCCGGCCATGCCCGCGAAGATCTGGGACACGTGGTCGAGGTCATGGACCGCCCAGGTGGCGAGGAGCTCGCGCAGCGTCACCTCGCCGAGCGATGGATGCATGCCGCGCCGGTCGAGGTCCGCCTCGCTTGCGAGGTCCGGCAGGCGCGCGAGGTTCTCGGCCCGCAGCCGGCCGAAGTGCTCGACGAGCTCATCGAGGCTCGCATCGGTGTCGCGGTCGGCGTGCGCGAAGCGGTCGAACTTGTCGAATGGGATGCTCGTGCCGTGCTCGAGGATGCGCTGCGTGCGCTCGATCCAGTCGGTCAGCTCGCCGGTGATGAGGTGGCCGACGACGTCGCGCGGGCGCCAACCGTCGATCGGCACGTCGGTCGTATCGGTCCATGACTCCGGGAGGCCGTTGAGCAGGACCCGCAGCAGCTCGGGCGTGCGCCGCAGGACGTTCGTCGTCTCACCGATGAAGTCGCTCACGCCCGGGATCGTACGCCCGGCGCAGCAACCGCGCTCGTCCGGTTCGCGCCTGCGTCCCTCACTCCTCGAGGTCGCGAGACGCCTCGATGAACGCGCTGCCCAGGACGCGCGCGACCGTCGGGAAGGCGTGGATCGTGTCGGCGAGGGTGGCGAGGCCGATGCCGGCGCGGATCGCCAGGACGCACTCGTGAATCGCCTCCGAGACCGCGGGGCCGGCCATGAAGGCGCCGACGAGCGTGCGCTCCGCGCGGTCGACGACGATCGTCACGTGACCCTGCGTCTCGGTCGTGTAGCCCTTGGCGCTCGCGCCGA
>CAZKFP010000094.1:0-3209 GCA_964552085.1 uncultured Steroidobacteraceae bacterium | reverse complement strand
CTCAGCTTGACGCGCGGCTGCGGGCGCCTGACGTGGTACTGGAGGCGGATGACCGACGGCGCCGGGATCGCGAGCGTCGGGGTGTGGATGACCTGGTGGTTCCGTGCCAGCAGCTCCGCCTTCGCGTTGCCGAGCAGCCGGAAGGCGCGCCTGATGTCGCAGACGTTGAGCGGTTCGTAATTCTGGTTCAGGACCAGGACGGGTGCATTGATCATCATTTGAGCGCCTTCCTGCGCGGGATCATACCAATCCGTGCGCAACATCTCCGCCGGCGGCCAGGCGAAGGGGCCAGCCGGCCGTGCCCGATGGCGTCGGAGCGCGCCGAGAGTAGAATGCGAGGCTGAACTCGAGCGGCGCGAGGCGCTCGCATCGGTGCAGCGCAGGGAACACGAATGACGACCATCGAACGATCAACCTGGGCCACGAAGGTCGGCCTGGCCAGAATGCTCGCCGGCGGCGTGATCATGGACGTCGTGACCGCCGACCAGGCGAAGATCGCCGAGGAGGCGGGCGCTGTCGCCGTCATGGCGCTCGAGCGCGTGCCGTCGGACATCCGCAAATTCGGCGGGGTGGCTCGCATGAGCGACCCGAAGCTCATCGAGGAGATCAAGGCCGCGGTCAGCATCCCGGTCATGGCGAAGTGCCGCATCGGCCATTTCGCCGAGGCGCAGATGCTCCAGGCCCTCGAGGTCGACTTCATCGACGAGTCGGAGGTGCTCACCCCGGCCGACGAGGAGCATCACATCGACAAGCACGGCTTCGACGTGCCGTTCGTGTGCGGCTGCCGCGACCTGGGGGAGGCGCTGCGCCGCATCGGCGAGGGGGCGGCCCTGATCCGCACGAAGGGCGAGGCCGGCACCGGTGACATCGTCGAGGCGGTCCGCCACATGCGCGCCGTGCAGAGGGGCATCCGCCAGCTCCAGAACATGCGCCCCGACGAGCTCTTCGCCGCTGCCAAGGAGCTGCGAGCACCCCTCGATGTCGTCAAGCAGACGGCGGAGCTCGGCGCGCTCCCGGTCCCGAACTTCAGCGCCGGCGGCGTCGCGACCCCGGCCGATGCATCCCTGATGCGCCAGCTCGGCGCCGAGGCCGTCTTCGTCGGCTCTGGCATCTTCAAGAGCGAGAACCCGGAGCGCTACGCGAAGGCGATCGTCAAGGCCGCGACCCAATACGACAACCCGGAGATCCTCGTCGAAGTGAGCACCGGGCTCGGTGAGCCGATGCGCGGCCTGTCGGCCGGTGAGATCCCGCCGGAGGAACGACTCGCCGTCCGCGGCTGGTAGGCGATCAAGCGCATGAACGCCGAGCGACGGCCGCGGATCGGTGTGCTCGCCCTGCAGGGCGCAGTGCGGCCGCACGTCGAGGCGATCCGGGAAGTGGGCGGCGAGCCGGTCGAGGTCCGGCTGCCACGCGACCTCGTGCATCTCGACGCCCTCATCCTGCCCGGCGGCGAGTCGACGACGATGCGACGACTCGTCGACGCCTACGGCCTGCGTGAGCCCATCTCGGCGATGGCCCGCGGCGGCACGCCGATGCTCGGCACCTGCGCGGGCATGATCCTGCTGGCCGAGCGCCTCACGGACGGCGAGCCGTACTTCGGGCTCATCGACGTCGAGCTCCGTCGCAACGGGTACGGGCGCCAGCTCGACTCCTTCGAGACGGACCTCGCGATCCCGGCCCTCGGCGACGAGCCGCTCCACGCGATCTTCATCCGCGCACCGATCGTCACCGAGGTCGGCCCGCTCGCGGAGGTGCTCGCCCGTGACGCGGACGGCAACCCGGTCGTCGTCCGCCAGGGCGGCGTCCTGGCCACCGCCTTCCATCCGGAGCTCACCGGGGACCGACGGATCCACCGGCTCCTCGTCGATCTCGTCGGGGAATCCTCGAGGCGACCGGCATGATCGGCGTGGAGCGAACGATCCGCACGGCGCGCCTGACCGACCGCCAGGCACTCGCCGACCTGTCGCGCAGCGTCCACGCGTCGTTCGACGCGCACCGGCGCAGCCTCGGCGTGCCCGCGCCGACCGCCGAGTCGCCACGGATCAGCCTGTCGACGCTCATCCCCTCTTGGCTGCCGTTGCGCGTCCCGTCGGTGCATCTCGTGGCGGAGATGGACGGTGAGCTCGTCGGCAGCTGCCGCGCCATCGAGGAGCCACATCGCGAGGACTGGGCGATCACCGAGCTCGATGCCGCCGACGGCCCCCTCGCCGCCGAGATCCGGTACGAGCTGCTCGGCGCCCTCGTGGAGGAGGGCGCGCGGCACGACGTCGCCCGGTTCCACGCGGCCTGCGCGGACGTGCGCGAGAACCTCGAGCTCTTCGGCCAGGCCAGCTTCATGGCGTACGCGCAGGAGGAGATCTGGTGGCGTCCGCCGGAGCCCCTCCGGGGCGCGCGCTCCTGGCTGCGTTCGCTCGTGTCGCGCGACGAGAGGATCGGCTCACGCGAGCGTGCTCCCTCGGACGACGACCCCGAGCTGCGATCGGCGGGAGCGCCCGATGCCTGGCACCTCTTCGACCTGTGGTCGCACGCGACGCCGCCGGCGATCGCGCGCATCGAGGGCTACAGCGCCGCCGACTGGGAGTCAGTCGGGCACGAGGCGATCGTGCCCCGCTCCGCGCTCAATCCGGTGCTCCACTTCAGCGAGGTCGGTGCCTGGTTCCTGCCGACCGAGCAGCGCGCCGGTGGGTTCGTTCAGCATGGCGCCTGCCGGGGAGGGCCCCACTACCTGCGCTTCCTCGTCCGCGAGGGCGTCGACGGCGCTCGCCTGCTCCGCGCCGCCCTGAACCGGATGGGCGCCGACGCGATCGGTGCAGGCATCCTGTCACCGGTGCGAACATACGAGGCGGCGGGCATGCGCGCTGCAGGGGCATCCGGCTTCGAGCCCATCGGCCGGGTCACGATGCTCGTGCGCGAGGTGCGCGCCCAGGTCCGCCAGCCGGCGATGGTTCCGGCGATTCGTTGAACGCAGGGGAGGCCAGCAGACACGTGGAACGTCGCGAATTGACCGACGACCTCGACGCCCTCATGGAGGCGCTGCCGCCGGAGATCGTCGAGCGGCTGCGCTCGTTCGCGAACCGCCAAGACCTGCTCGAGGTCGTGATGGACCTCGGACGCAAGCCCGAGGCGCGCTTCACGCATGGCGAGGAGGAGCTGCTCGACCGCGAGATCACCGATGCCGACATCGGCCACGTCATCGACCACATCGGCGT
>CAZKFP010000093.1:0-2865 GCA_964552085.1 uncultured Steroidobacteraceae bacterium | reverse complement strand
GCCAGGAGCGCGGACCACGCCGGCCCCTGCTCGACCATGACCGATCGGAGCGCGGCGAGGTCCATCTCTTCCTCTGTGATCTCCGCGACGCGCCCATCGCTGAGCACGAAGAGGTACGACGCATCGGCGCCGACGGTATGGCGAATCGTGTCGAGGATCGAGCCGTATGTGCCCGGGACGTTCGTCTCGAGCTGCTCCGGGCTGAGCGCCAGGCACGCGTCGATGACGCGCAGCGTGGCCCACACGTGATGGCCGAAAGCGTCTTCCAGGATGGAGGTCGTCACGTCGGGCCGGTCAGCCCTTCTTGTCCTTGCCGCCCTTCTGCTTCTTGCCCTTGCTCTTCGAGCCAGGTCCCTTGTCGCCCATGTCGCAGTCTCCTCGGGTGTGGTTTGTCGGAGCGTCTGAACCGTATCGTGCGCCGTCTCGTCAAGGCCCCGCCTCAGGTGCCGGCTCGTCGCGCAGGTCGCGCCGCACGAGCCGTCGGATCGCGGGCTCCTCCGACGCGAGGAGCCAGTCGATGACCGTCCCTTCGCTGCTCACGGGGTCGGAGCTAGCGCCAGGCGGCGACGATGATCGCGACGATGAGCAGGCCGAGCGCGTGGTAGCTGCCGTTGATCGCGAACCACGTCCACGGCTGTGGCCTGTTCGGATCGAACGTGGCGTCCACGAGCGTGTGCATGAGCGACAGGCCGATGCCCAGGACGAGCCCCAGGGCCACCCCTTCGCCGATGCTGTCCGCGCCGGCGGCCGCGGCCAGCAGCCCGACGGCGACCGCCATGACGAGGTAGGCGACGAGCGGCACGACGTACGTCGTCGCCTTCATCTCGGGCGGACGCTGCTCCGGATCCCAGCCGATCGAGCGCTGCCATTGCTTCCCGAAGAGCATCGGCGAGTACCAGAGCGCGCCGAGCGCGAAGTAGATGAGCGCTCCCACGACGACGGCGAGCCAGTTCAGCTCGCCCAGCGCATCGGTGATCACGAGTCCTCCTCCGTTTCGTCCGGCTGAACACCTCTCCCCCGGCGATAGCGTAGCCCTCCGCGCCGCGCTCAGCTTGTCCCGATCGCTACGATGCGTCGGATCGACGGCATGCGTCAGCAGCGAAGAGGGGTCCGATGCGCTACGGCGTCGGCCTCCAGGCGGCGGAACGCAAGGCGTCGTCCTAGAAGATGGCGCCGACGCAGGAGGCGAGCAGCCAGATGACGAGGATGATCCCGATGACCACCCCGAGCAGGATGCGTCCCATTCGTGTTCCCTTTCGCTTCGGGTCGTCCAGCCCGGTAAGCAAGGGCTAGGCCACAATCCACCCATGGATCAGCTGCGGGACTGCCGGGTCATCCTCATCGGCATGATGGGCAGTGGCAAGACCACGATCGGCCTCGGGCTCGCGGCGGCCACCGGATGGGAGTACGTCGACAACGACGAGCTCCTCCTGCGCCGCCACGGGATGACCTCTCGCCAGATCCTCGCGGCGCAGGGCGAGGCGCGGCTTCGTGAGGCGGAGCGGGAGGCGCTCATCGCGGGCCTGGAGCTGCCGCCGCCCGTCATCGTCGGCGTTGCAGGGGGGACCGTCACCGATGCCGGCGACCGGAAGCGGCTCTCCGCCGGTGGGATCGTCGTCTGGCTTCGCGCCACAACGGCGACGCTCGTCGAGCGCACGATGGACGCCAAGCACCGGCCCTTCGTCGACACCGTCGGGCCGGACTGGCTGCGACAGGCGGCCGTCGACCGCGCACCGCTCTACACGTCCGTCGCCGACTTCGTCGTCGACACCGACCGGGGAACGCCGGAGGGAAACGTCGCGGCGATTCGCGCGTACCTGGAGGCAGTGGACGCCTGCCCTTGACGGCGTTCACCGGTCGCGTCGCCCCTCAGCCGGGCCAGCGTTCCTCGAAGACCGTCTCCGTGCGCGGCAGGCGAGCCTCGCCGGGCGCCGACTTCGGCTGCCGCGCGACCTGGGTCGGATGGCCGACGGCCACGACCGTGCGCACGAACAGGTCCTCCGGCAGGCCGAGCAGCTCCCCCACGATCGGGCGCACCTCGGATCGGATCCACGCGATCCCGGCGCCGAGGCCGAGCATGGACGCGGCGACGAGGATGCGCTCCGCGGCGCGCCCCTCGTCGTAGGCGTGCGAGATGCCGCTGCCCGGCTCCTGTGGCAGGACGATGGCGATCGCTCCGGTCGCCGTCGCCAGGGACCTGGTCTGCGGCAGGCCGGCCTCCGCGATCGCGTGCAGCGTCGCCGGCTCCCGGATGATGATGAAGCGCCACGGCTGCGCGTTGCGGGACGAGCCTGACCAGCGTGCCGCATCGGCGAGGGCGTGGAGCGCGGCGGCATCGACCGGGGCGTCGGTGAACTCGCGCACCTGGCGGACGCGAAGGAGGGGACGGATCGTTTCGGCGGGATCGGGCGAGGCAGCCATGGACGAAGCGTAGCGGAACTCCGTACGATCGACGGCAGACTCGCAGCGAGGGAGATCGCATGCAACGCGTGACCGGCATCGGCGGAGCCTTCTTCCGGGCCTCTCGGCCCGCGGAGACCGCCAGGTGGTACGAGGAGCACCTTGGCGTGGCGGTTACACCCGACGACGCGGGCGACTCGCCCTGGTGGCAGGAGGAAGGCCCGACGGTGTGGGCTCCGTTCCCCGCCGACACGGACTACTTTGGACGGCCCGATCAGGCCTGGATGATCAACTTCCGGGTGGAGGACCTTGACGCGATGCTCGCCCAGCTCCGGGATGCGGGAGCCGAGGTCGACGACCGCGTCGAGGAGATGCCCGGCATCGGCCGCTTCGGGTGGGCCTCGGACCCGGAGGGGAACCGGTTCGAGCTGTGGCAGCCGGCGCCCGAGGCGCTCGTCAGGCCGG
>CAZKFP010000092.1:0-11042 GCA_964552085.1 uncultured Steroidobacteraceae bacterium | reverse complement strand
CTGGCGATCTCGAGAGAGCCGCCCATCGCCGTCATGAGCCCATGGGCCGCGTAGAGACCGACGCCGCTGCCGTCGGGGGCCAGCGCGCGCGCCTCGGCGGAGCGGTAGAACTGGTCGAACGCCTGCCGTCGCGTCTCCTCGTCCATGCCGGCCCCCTGGTCCTCGACGGTCACGGCCAGGGAGCCGCCGGCTGGCGCGACGCGGACGCAGATCGGCGATTCGGCGGGGCTGTACTTAACGGCATTGTCGAGAAGGGCCCAGAGGACCTGCTCGATGCGGTCCGGGTCGGCCACGGCGAGATGCGGCGGTCCATCGGTGACGAGCTCGAACGGCCGATCGGCCCGGAGCGCGGACCACGTCCGTTCGACGAGGGGCGGAAGCGCGAACACCTCCTGCGCCGGCGTGACGACGCCCGCCTCGAGGCGGGAGGCGATGAGCAGCTGGCTCACCATCCGTCGCAGACGCTCGGCCTGGTGCGCGATCGTGTCGAGGTCGGCTCGTGCGGCGTCGGGGATCTGTTCGTTCGCGCGCAGTTCGGTCGCGACGGCACCGATGCTCGTGAGCGGGGTCTGGAGGTCATGGGTGACGCCGCGGAGGAAATCGGCCTGGATGCCCGCCAGCCGGTTCAGGGCGTCGGCCTGGCTGCGCACCTTCGCATAGAGGAGCGAGTGCTCGAGAGCGGTGCTGGCATGCTGGCCGGCGAGCTTGAGCAGATCGATCTCGGCGGGAGTGGGCGGCTCGCGTCCTTCCCAGGGCGCGTACAGGATGCCGCGCAGCCGATCGCTCGCGGCGAGGTCGACGACGACGAACGCGCCCCACTGCCCGTCGACGCGGCGGACGGCCTCCTCGGAGCCGGACACCGACGCCCAGCGCTCGAGATCGCTCACCGGATCGGTCCCGCGCTCGTCCTCCATCGCGTGGTAGACGCCCGCCGGGAGCTGCGCCTCGTCGTCGGACGAGAGCACCGCGATGCGCCACGTCGCGTCGCGAATGACGAGCCGGACCGCGGAGACGAGCGAGGCGACGACAGCGCGTGGCTCGGCATCGATCGGGACCATGCTCGCCTGCCGCGCGAGGGCGCCCACCTGCCTGTTGCGTTCGTCGAGCGAGCTGGCGAGCTGCCGATACGCGGCTCCGAGGTCGGCGTCGTCGGCCGGCTCGCCACGCTGCGCCAGCGACACGAAGGACCGGGCGTCCTCGGCGAGGCTCCGCGCGAAGACGATGGCCAGGATGGTGGCCCAGCCGATCGAGCCGATCACGACGAACGTCGCCACGAGCCCTGGATCAGTGTCGGGGAACAGCGACTCCGATAGCACGAGTGCAGTGGCGAGGAGGAGAATCGGCGGCAGGACGGCGAGGAGCAGGCCGACGAACACGCGCAACCAGAGCCAGGCCGGTGTCACCGGTCAGCCCTGCTGGGAGATCGTGGAGCCCGACAGGAGGCGGTAGCCGACGCCCCGCTCCGTCACGAGGTGGCGGGGCCGGTCGGGATCGATCTCGAGCTTGCGGCGCAGGCGACGGATCGTGACCCACAGGTACGACGGGTCGGCGCCGTCCGAGTCGGTCCAGACGCGGTCGAGGAGCTCCTCGGTGGGCACGACGCGGTCGGCGGCGCTCGCGAGCACCTGGAGCAGCCGGGCCTCCGTCGGCGTCAGCTGATGATTGCCCGACGCCGTCGTGACGCGGCGCGTGGCCAGGTCGACCTCGACCTCGCCGCCGTCGAGCGAGATCTGCGGGCTCCCGATCGATGCCCGGCGCAGGACGCGCTGGACGCGTGCCACGAGCTCGTCGGGGTCGAACGGCTTCGTGACGTAGTCCTCGGCGTAGAGCTCGAGCGCGCTCACCTTGGCCTCGGAGGCATCGACCGCCGAGAGGACGATGATCGGCAGGTCCGCGATCTGCTTGACGCGGCGGCAGAGCTCGAAGCCATCCATGACCGGCATCATGAGGTCGACGACGAGCAGGGACGGCCAGGTGTCCTCGAGCTGCTTCAGCGCCGCTCGGCCGGATGGGGCGGTGCGGACGTCATAGCCGGCGCGCTCGAGACGGCGCGAGACGACGGAGAGGAGGGTCAGGTCGTCGTCGACCAGCAGGACGGCCGGTCGAACCGGCGGCAGCACGGCTAGATGCCGATCCCGCCCATGACCGTGATGACGGCCGGTCCCAGGATGACGATGAAGATCGTCGGGAAGATGCAGCCGACCATCGGGAACAGCATCTTGATCGGCGCCTTGGCGGCGGCCTCCTCGGCTCGCTGACGACGGACGATTCGAAGCTGCTGCGACTGGATCTGCAGCACCTTGGCGATCGGCACGCCGAGCTGCTCGGCCTGGACGATGGCGCCGATGAAGTTGCTGATCGACTGGTCGTCAGCCCGCGCGGCGACGTCGCGCAGCGCGTCGCGTCGCGTGCGGCCCATCCGCACCTCGGCTAGCGACTGCTGGAACTCGTCGACGAGTGGGCCATGCATCTTCTCGACGACCTTCGCGAGGGCGGCGTCGAATCCGAGGCCGGCCTCGACCGAGATCGTCAGCAGGTCGAGGCAGTCCGGCAGCTGGAGGACCATCTCCGTGGACCGCTTCGTGATCTTCTTGCCGAGCCAGAATTCCGGGGCGAGGAAGCCGACCAGGAGTCCGAGGATTCCGCCGAAGAGCGCCATGGTGAAGGCGCCGGTGATGAGGAGCACGATGACGAACGCGCCGATGCCGAAGACGATGGCGCCGAGGAGCTTCACGCCCATCCAGTCGGCGCCTCGAAGCCCTCCCGGGTAGCCGGCGCGCTCGAGCTTCGCGTCGATGCGAGAGATGATGCCGCCGTCGCGACGCTTCCCGACCTTCGAGAGGCGCTGGATCAGCGGTCGGATGGTCCGGTCGTAGAAGGGCTGGTTGAGCTCCATCTCCTCGAGCGTTCGCGGCTGCACGACGAGCTGCGAGAGGCGCTGCTGGACCGCGTCCTCCGCCGGACGCGCCGCGACGCCATACGTGATGAGGAGGACGGCGCCGGCCGCCAGGAGCGCGATGAGGACTTCGGGTGTCATGGCATCAGACCTTGATATCGACGATGCGACGGATGAAGAAGTAGCCCATTCCCATGCTGAACAGGCCGACGAGGAAGAAGATGATGCCGAGCGGCAGGCCGAACGCCTCCGGCGGACTCTCGAACATCGGTCCCATGTAGCTCGGGCTGATCACCGTGAGAATGACGCCGAGACCGATGGGGAGGGCGGTGATGACGTACCCGCTGTAGCGCTGCATGGCGGTGAGCGTGTTGATCTCGCCGAGGAGCCGCACGCGCTCTCGAATCGTGTGGGCGATCGCGTCGAGCACGGTCGCGAGGTTGCCGCCGACCTGGCTCTGGATGTTGATGGCGGTGACCATGAGCTCGAGGTCCTCGCTCGCGACGCGGCGCGAGAGGTTCTGGAGCGCGGGCTGCAGAGCCATGCCGAGCTGCATCTCCCGCACGACGCGCTCGAACTCCTCGCTGATCGGCGGCCGGCCCTCGCGCGTGACGAGCTCCATGCCCTGGAGGAACGACGAGCCAGCGCGGAGGGAGTTGGCGAGCAGGGTGATCGTGTCGGGCAGCTGCTCCGCGAACGCCTTGAGCCGCTTGCCCTGGCGTCGCTTCAGGTAGAAGCGCGGGAAGTAGGCGCCGATCGCGGCCGCAACCGCCAGCGCGATCGGATTTCCGAGCGCGGGGAAGACGATGCTCAGCGCGAAGGTGACTGCCATGAAAAGGAACGGCGAGGCGACCCACGCCAGCACGAACTCCGCCGGTCGCAGCTTCAGGTCCGCACGCGCGAGCTCTACGGCCAGCCGGGCACCGCGGTCCTGCCGCTCCATGACGCGCGAGAGCCCCGCGACGACGGCGCTCTCGCGGTCCGTGCCGCCGTCGCCCCCGTCGGTCGGCTGCGAGGAGGCATAGCGCTCGAGGCGCGAGCCGACGCTGCCGGAGCCCCCGGTCATCGAGATGCCGACGGCGATCAGCACGACCGCCGCCGCGGCAAGCCCAGCGATCAGGAAGGGCAGGAGTCCCATCAGAACGCGGAACCGAACAGGTTGTTCGGCAGGTGGATGCCGGCGGCCTCGAACTTCTCGACGAACTTCGGCCGAATGCCGGTCGGCTTCAGGCGACCCTGGATCTTGCCGTCGACGACGCCAGTCTGTTCGTAGACGAACACGTCCTGCATGACGATGACGTCACCCTCCATGCCCTGGACCTCGGTGATGTTCACGATCTTGCGGGTGCCGTCCTTCAAACGGTTCTGCTGGACGACGAGGTCGACTGCGGATGACACCTGCTCGCGGATCGCCTTCAGCGGAAGATCCATGCCGGCCATGAGCACCATCGTCTCGAGGCGGCTCAGCATGTCGCGCGGGGAGTTGGCGTGACCGGTCGACATCGACCCGTCGTGGCCGGTGTTCATCGCCTGCAGCATGTCGAGCGCCTCGCCCGAACGGCACTCGCCGACGACGATCCGATCGGGGCGCATGCGCAGCGCGTTGCGGACGAGCTCGCGAATCGGGATCGCTCCCTTGCCCTCGATGTTCGCCGGGCGGGACTCGAGCGTCACGACGTGCTCCTGCCGCAGCTGGAGCTCGGCGGCGTCCTCGATCGTGACGATTCGCTCGTCGTCGGGGATGAAGGAGCTGAGGATGTTGAGCATCGTCGTCTTGCCGGACCCGGTGCCACCCGCGACGAAGACGTTGAGGCGAGCCTTTACGCACGCCTCGAGAAACTCGAACATCTCGGGGGTTGCGGTGCCGAACTTGATGAGGTCGTCGACGGTGAACGGCGTCGCGGCGAACTTTCGGATCGTGACGACCGGCCCGACGAGCGAGAGCGGCGGAATGATCGCGTTCACGCGGGAGCCATCGGCGAGGCGGGCGTCGACCATCGGGCTCGACTCGTCGACGCGCCGGCCGATGGGGGCGATGATGCGCTGGATGATGCGCATGACGTGCTCGTCATTCTGGAAGGTCACGTTCGTGAGCTCCAGCTTGCCCTCGCGCTCGATGTACACCTGCTGCGGGCCGTTGACCATGATCTCGGTCAGCGTCTCGTCGCGCAGCAGGGGCTCGAGCGGGCCGAGACCGAGGATCTCGTCGGTGATCTGCTCGAGCATCCGGACGCGCTCCGCGCGCGTCAGGGCGAGGCCTTCCTCGTCCGCAATCCGCCCGAAGAGCTCTTCGATCTGGCGCCGGACTTCGACCTGGTTCGAGAGGTCGAGCTTCGGATCCAGCTCGTTGACGAGCCGGTTCTGGACCCGGAACTTGGCTTCTCGGAACGACTCCCGGGTCGGCATGGCGCCCGAGAAGCGTGACGCCGGCGCCGTTGGAGGCGGCGTGGGCGGCGCGCCCGTCGGTGGGGCGGGGGGCTGAGAAGCACCGGTCGAACTGGCCGGCGGCACGACCGACGGCACGGCCGGCGTGGCGGCCTCTCCTTCAGCGGCGGGCCGAGCCCGCTCGATTCGCTTCAGCAATGACATATGCGGGCGTCCTTCCGTCAGCGACGTGCGAAGAGTCCGCGCTTGGCGGTCTTCTCTGGATTGGTGGCGATGGACTTATCGCCGACGATGGTTCGGGCAAGGGCGATGATGTCGCGGCTGAGCGGCGACTCGGGATGAGACACGACGAATGGTACGCCTCGATTGACCGCCAGGACGGCGAGCCGGCCATCCGACACGATCGAGCCATCGATGGGACGCCGGATCGATGCTTCGACATCGGCGACGCGGATCCCCTGTGAGGCGTCGGATCGATTGATCACGAGTCGGACCTTCGAGCGCTCGTAGTCGAGCTGGTCGGCGACCTCCAGGAAAAGGCGCACGTTCTTGATGGTCGTGATCTCCAGCGCGGCGACGACGAGGATCTGGTCCGCGGCGTCGAGGATTCCGAGCGTGTGGTCGTTCAGCCCGGAGGGAAGGTCGACGATCGTGTAGGCGTGCGTCTCGCGCAGCATCTCGATCATCTTGCGCAGGTAGGCGGGAGTCACGAGGTCGGCGCCCTCGGGGGAGGGCGGCGCCAGGAGCACCCGGATGCCGGTCGAGTGGTCGACCATCACGGACTCGAGGATGTCGCGATCCGGCTCGCCGCCCTCGACGGCGTCGAGCATCGACCGGTTCTTCGGGTTGAGGTTGAGCAGGACGCCGACGTCGCCGAACTGCGTGTTCGCATCGACGAGCGCGACGCGTGTGTTCGTCTCGCGCTGAATGGCGAGGGCGAGGTTCGTTGCCAGTGTCGTGCGGCCGGCCCCGCCCTTCGGGGAGTAGACGGCGAGGACCTGGTGATCGTCGCCGTCGTCCGGTACCTGCGCTGGTGGGTGGCCGGATCCGTCCCTCAGCGCCTGCATCTGCTCGCGGCGCGCGAGGTCGCGCTCGTAGACGCGCTTGATGGAGGTCGAGAACTCGTCACCGCTGAACGGCTTGACCAGGAACTCCCTGGCGCCCGCGAGCATCGCGCGCTTGAGGTGCTCGGCCTCGCCGTGGACGCTCATCATGATGACGGGGCTGTTCGGCAACCGCTGCCCGATGATCTCGCTCGCGGCGATGCCGTCCATGCCCGGCATGTTGATGTCCATGACGATGACGTCCGGACGCATCTCCATCGCCACCTGGATCGCTTCCTCGCCGGAGCTGGCCGTGCCAGCCACGTCGATTTCGCGCTCCATCCCGAGGAGGCGCGACAGGTGGTCGCGCGTCTCCGGGATATCGTCGACGATGAGGATCTTGATCATGCCTGGGTCTCTCCGGACTTCGGTGGTCGATTGTCGGAACTAGGGAGCGGACTCTTCGTTGAGCTGCTCGACGATGTCCGGGATGCGAAGTCCGTACTCGCTGACCAACTGGTCGATTGTGATGCCGATGGTCGGCTCGATCGCGTCGTCGTCGGCGTGTCGGACGATGACGCTCAGCGCCCCGAGCTCTCCGAGGTTGTTCTGGGCGAACTTGATGACCTCGGCGTCCTGCGCGGTGCCGGCGAAGACGATGATCACGCTGTCGATGACCGTGGGCTCCGGCTGATTCTCGTCGGGCACGCCGTCACCGTCCGAGTCGACCGGCTCCTCGCTCTGGGCCCGGGTTGCGCTCACGTAAATGACGCGCTTGTCCTGGAGCACCGCCTTGACCGTGCGCTGGTTTTCGAGCCCGGCAACGGCCTCGAAGCGGGGGGGCGCGTCTTCGTCGGGATTCGCCGCCGAGTCCGCGGTCTCCTGCAGGACGTTGATCGACTGCGAGAGAACGATGTCGACGGTGTCGCCCTGCTTGACGAGGAAGTCGAGGCCGGTGACGCGATCGACCTGGAAGGCGATCGCCTTCTCACCCGGGTTGAGGAGGGCGGGAAGATTGACGGCCAGGATGTTGCCGGCCCCCACGGCCTCGCCGCTCACCTGGGATCCGGCGGGGATCCTGAAGAGGGCGGGCTGGCCGGAGACGGCCGACGTGCTCGAGAGCGGCGTGCCCTGGACCGCGTCCGGGTTGATCTCACGCTCTTCGACCTTGTCGGGCGTGACCTCCTCGCCGATCTCGATGTCGTTGACGGCGACGAGGACGGTTTCGGTGGTCGGCGCGGTCGGCTCTCCGCCCGCATCCTGCCCGCTGAGCAGGATGACGATGGCGACAAAGGCGAGTACGGCGAGAAGCACGCCGACCAGGATGACGAGGCGATTCGATCGCTTCACGGACGTTTCCCCTTTGAGCTCGGGTGGATGAACCGATGAGGACAGAAGTGCAGCGTTGTGACTGCGGTCAACAGTGTGGCACGCGCGCCGGTCCAGTAACGACCCGACTTGTGGGCTAGCGGTGTCTAGTACTGGGTAGGACCCGCCAGGTCTCGTCCGGGCCGGCGGCTTGGGACATCTCGGGACATGAAGACGCCCCGACCGGGCGAACCCGGTCGGGGCGGTTGACGTGCGGTGGTTCGCTACTGAAGCGAGTTGCCGACCGTCGTGAAGATGCCGCTGACGAGCGGGCCAAGGATAACCAGGGCCGCGATCACGACAATGGCGATGAGCGCGAGCAGCAGGCCGTACTCGACCAGGGTCTGCCCCTCTTCGTCGTCACGACGAAGCTGCGCGAAAAGATTGCTGACGAAATGGATCATGTGCGCGTGTTCCTCCTTTCCGTGGAGATTTGCGTTCATCCGCACACTAGAGGCACGGATGGAAGTCGACTAGTGGTCCATTAGTACCGAAGAGCGCGATTGCCATCGGTACATTGCTCGGCTCGGCCGATCATGGCCTTGGATCTCAGGTCAGGTGATATCGACGATCGTGTCACCCATGTCCATGTAGAACAGACTGATGATCGGCCCGAGGAGAACTAGCGCAGCAAAGACGACGAGGACGATGAGAACCAGGACAAGTCCATATTCAACGAGAGTCTGGCCCTCTTCATCTTCCCTGCGCAGCCAGCGCAGGACCAATCCTGCGAGGGGCCGCAACGCTTCCACCTCCTTTTCGTTTACGCCGACCGCAGCATAGTGGGTAGCCGGCGTCTGCTGCGGAGAATAGGCGCTTGCGAGAAACTCACCACCCGACATCGGTACTGCCTGGTGAGTAGATGGCAGTACGAAAGAGAGACCGCCTCGTTCGAGGCGGCCTCTCGGCACTGGAGGAGGAGACCCGGGACCGGCGCTGAGCCGCCGGCCCCACAGATGAAGGTCGTCCCGGATACCCGCGACGACGTGGTGCCACGGTAAGCGTATCGCGGCGCCCATTCCATGGCACTCCCGTACCGACGCAGCAGGGACTTCCGCCGTCTCAATCCTCGGGGATTTTGATCCAGCCCTGCCGCATCGCGTAGACGACGGCCTGCGTCCTGTCGTTGACCGACAGCTTGCGCAGGATCGAGCTCATGTGGTTCTTCACCGTCTGCTCGCTGATGCCCAGCGCGTAGGCCACCTGCTTGTTCGTCATGCCCTGCGCGATGTTGTCTAGGATCTCGACCTCGCGCGGCGAGAGCGGCGCGAAGATCGGCTGTGCCTCCGACCCGTAGACGGCCAGCTCGCGGAACTCCTTGAGCACCCGCGACGCGACGGCCGGCTTGGCGAAGACCTTGTCGTTGATGAGGTACTCGCCCGCCCGCACTCGGCGGATGATCGCGATGAGGTCGGCCGGGTCGATGTCCTTGAGGACGTACGCCGCGGCGCCGGCCTTGATGGCATCGAAGAGCTGGTCCTCGTCGTCGTTGGACGCCAGGACGATGACGCCGGTGTGCGGAAGCTCGCGCTTGACGCGCTGGGTCGTCTCGATGCCGTTCGGCGCGGGCAGCCCGAGGTCCATGAGGACGACGTCCGGGGTCAGCTCCTCGACCATGGCCAGGGCCTCGCGCCCGGAGCCGGCCTCGCCGACCACCTCGATGTCGTTCTCCAGCTCCAGGATGTTGCGCACGCCGCGCCGGAACAGGGTGTGGCCGTCGACGATGACGACCCGTGTCTTGCCCGCCCGACGGTCGCCGCCCTTGCGCCGCTCGTCGGCCTTGCTCTTGCTCTCGGTCTCAGTCTCAGTTGCCACCTTGGTCTCCTCCAGATCGTGATTCGGATGCCGGCTCCGGAAGTCGAAGCAGGATGCGCGTGCCTTCTCCCTGGCGCGACTCGATGTTCAGCTGGGCTCCCATCAGCTCCGCGCGCTCGCGCATGAACTGGAGCCCGAAGTTACGGCCGACGCCCGACGCCAGTCGCATCAGGTCGAAGCCGCGTCCGTTGTCGGCGATCACGAGCGTGTCGCCCTCGAGGTCGATCGAGATGCGGCTCGCCGCCGCGTGCTTGCGAACGTTCTGAATGGCCTCCTGCAGGATGCGCAGGACCGATGCGCGGGCCGATAGGCTGAGCCGCTCGTCGATCCCGTCCACGGAGATGTCCACGAGGATGCCGTGGCGCTTCTCGAGCTGGCGGGCGCGGTCCGCGATGGCGGTCGCCAACCCGACGTCCGCGGGGGGCGGACGGAGGTCGCTGATGAGGAACCGCACCTCGTCGAGCCCGTTGTGCAGCATGTCGCGCAGGAAGGCGATCTCGGCGTGGGCGGTGCGCTGCTCGCCGTCGAGCATCTTCGCGAGGTACTCGACCTGGAAGATGGCGTTCGTCAGGACCTGGGCCGGGCCGTCGTGGATGTCCTCGGCCATGCGCTGTCGTTCGCCCTCCTGGGCCTGGACGATGCGCAGGCTCATCGTGGCGGGTGATGCGTCGGCCATCGGTGCAGGCTCGTCGATCGTCGAGTCCGGCGACTCGAGGTAGTTCCACAGGATGTCGAGCTGGCGGGCGACGACGTCCATGCGCTTGAGGCGCGCCTGGAGTGCGGCGAGCTCGCGGCTGCGCTGCTCGTATTCGGCGCGGAGCGCATCCGTCCCGACCGGCTGCAGCGTCCCGCCCCGGCGCTCGAGGCGCGCGCGCAGCTGCATCCATTCCTCCAGGTCGCGGCCGTACTGCTCGCGGAACTGTGCGGCGAGCGCATGGACGCGGCCGGAGTCGCCACGGAGGCTCTCCGTGGCCTGGGCGCCGAGGCGGGCGAATCGCCCTGGGACGGCATCGCTGGCGGGTTCGTGCGGCATGGGGTACCCGTAGTACGGGGCCGGCGTGGTACCGGTCCTCGCGCCCATGCTGTCGGCGTGATGTGCATCCGGGCAACAGTACTTTGCGCGCCGGAAGTACTACTTGCCGTTCGGCAGGATCTCGAAGATCCGCAGCTCGCCCTCGTCAAGGCTCGGCTCCTTCGCGAGCCAATCGGCACGGTTGCCGAAGTCGTCGACGGCGTTTCCGCCGTCCCACAGGCCGAGCGGGGCGCGGAACTCGCCCTCGATCCGGGAGATGACGAGCCACTTCGCATCGTAGGCCCGGGCGACCTCCTCGATGACCGGATACGGGTCCCACGGGATGGCGATCGCCGGGTTGCGGCTGATCAGGTGCAGCGCGGACGCATCGCGGTGCATGACGACGTCATCGGTCAGCCCGCGCTCGATGAAGAACCCGGCGGCCAGCTCGTCGAGGGCTCGACCGCGCTCCCACTGGCCGAACAGGTTCGCCGACCCGAGGACGGACAGGACGACCGCGGCG